>NZ_JBSGBY010000337.1:0-9174 GCF_053601505.1 Nocardia sp. NPDC004722 | reverse complement strand
GCCGCACGCAAAGCCGCCGCGCAACTGGCGGGCGTGCCCCTCGACGACACCCAGGCCGCCGAATGGGACCGCGCCGATGCCGCCGTATTGAGCGGGCTGCGTGCCAAACTCGGCCTGGATCAACTCAAATGGGCGCTGTCCGGGGCCGCGCCCATCCCGCCGGAAACCCTCGGTTTCTTCTTCGGCCTCGGCATCCCCATCTCCGAAGTGTGGGGAATGTCGGAACTGACCTGCATCGTGAGTGTCGCCCCGCCCGCCCAGGCGCGGCTGGGCACCGTCGGACGCCTACTGCCCGGGCTGGAATCGCGCATCGGCGAGGACGGTGAATACTTCGTGCGCGGTCCCCTGGTGATGCGCGAATACCGGCAGGAGCCGGAGAAGACCGCCGCCGCCCTCGACGCTGAGGGCTGGCTGGCCACCGGCGACATCATCAGCGAGGACGCCGACGGCTACCTGCGTGTCATCGACCGCAAGAAAGAACTCATCATCAACTCCGGCGGCAAGAACATGTCCCCCGCCAACATCGAGAACACCATCAAAGCCGCCACCCCGCTCATCGGCGCCCTGGCCACCATCGGCGACAACCGCCCCTACAACACCGCACTCATCGTGATCGACGCCGAATCCGCCGCACCCTATGCCGCCCAGCACGCGTTGCCCGACGCCTCCGCCGCCGCTCTGGCCGCCGACAAGGACCTCATCGCCGAGATCGCGCGCGGCGTCGCGGCCGGCAACACCAAACTCTCGCGCGTCGAACAGATCAAACGCTTCACCATCCTGCCCGTCTTCTGGGAACCCGGCGGCGACGAAGTCACCCTCACCATGAAACTGCGCCGCAAACCCATCGCCACCAAATACGCCACCACCATCGACGCCATGTACACCCCCGCCCTGTCCGACGGCGTCCACGAACCCGACACCACCACCGCCTGAGCGGCCCCCACCCGGAACCCGCGGGCGTGCAACCGGACTCGTGAGTTGTCCGCGCCGCCGCGGGGCCAGGCTTTTCGTCCGCACCCCTTCATATTCGTCCGCGCCCCTTCATAACAGAGCGCTTGCTCTGTTATGGTCGGTGGGTGCCCCGCCCTCGCATCCACGACCCGGACCTCGTGCTCGACGCCGCCGAGGCGCTGGCCGTGGCCTCCGGGCCCGCCGCGGTCACCATCCGCGCGGTCGCCGCCGCCACCGGCGTCTCCAACGGGGCGCTGTATCACACCTTCGGCTCCCGGGCGGAACTGGTGGGGCGCACCTGGATTCGGGCCGCGCACCGGTTTTTGGCGTTGCAGGCCGAACTGGTCGAGGCGGCCGGGGACGGCATCGACGCGGTCATCGCCGCCGCCGAGGCGCCGGCCGAATTCGCCGCGCTCTACCCCGCCTCCACGCAACTGTTCTTCCGGGTGCGTCGCGCCGACCTGCTCGGCGACGACCTGCCCGAGACGGTGCGCGCCGAACTCGCCGCCACCCAGAAAACCCTGGTCGCGTTGATGAAAACCCTCGCGCGGCGACTGTGGGGGCGCGGCGACGCCGCCGCCGTGGACACCCTCACCCTGTGCCTGGTCGACCTGCCGACAGCGATCCTGCTCGACCGTGACCGGCTCACCAACCCCCTCGCACGCCAGCACCTGCGGGCCGCCGTGCGCGCGGTCCTCGACATCGGGCCCGCACCCGCCTGACCCCATCCCTCCCCGAGGAGACACCCATGCCCACGCTGACCCACCACGACAAGATCGCCGTGCTCGACCTCGGCGACAGCGAGAACCGTTTCTCGCCGGAGGTTCTCACCGAGATCAACGCCCACCTCGACACCGTGCTCACCGACGGCAGCCAGGCCCTGCTCACCACCGCCACCGGCAAGTTCTACTCCAACGGCCTGGACCTGGACTGGCTCACCGCCCACCCCGAACGCGCCGAATGGTATGTCGCGCAAGTACAGTCACTGCTGGCGCGGGTGCTGACCTTCGCGCTGCCCACCGCCGCCGCCCTCAACGGGCACGCCTTCGGCGCGGGCGCCATGCTCGCCCTCGCCCACGACCACCGCGTCATGCGCGCCGACCGCGGCTACTTCTGCTTCCCCGAAGCCGACATCCGCATCCCCTTCAGTCGCGGCATGGCCGCGCTCATCCAAGCCAAACTCACCCCGCGCTCGGCGATCGCGTCCATGACCACCGGGCGACGCTTCGGCGGCGCGGACGCGCTGGCCTACGAACTCGTCGACGCCACCGCCGAACTCGACACGCTCACCGACGCCGCCGCGGCCATCCTCACCCCCATCGGCGCCAAGGATCACGCCACCCTCGCCGCCATCAAGACCGTCATGTTCGCCGACGCGGCCGCGGCACTGGCCAACGCCTGACACCGGCTCGATCCGCGACACCCTCACCGCGCCCGGCGGACCGCGAACACCGCCAGGCGCACCCGGTTGTCGCAGCCGGTCTTGTCCATCAGGTGCGCGAGATGCTTCTTGACCGTCGTCACCCCCAGATGCAGGCGCGCCGCGATCTCGGCATTGCTGAAACCCTCACCCACCAACTCCAGCACCTCACTTTCACGTGCCGTGAGAGCGACTGCGGGGGAAGGGGTTTCGGCCGGTGACGCGGTCGCGCGCGCGACCAGACGACGCAGCAGCGGCGGGGAGAACAGCAGCTCGCCGTCCATCACCCGCCGGATCGCGGCGAGCAACAACTCCGGATCGGTGTCCTTGACCAGATACCCGCTCGCGCCCGCCGCCAACGCCGGAAACAGATGCTCGTCATCATCGAACGTGGTCAGCACCAGCACCTTCGGCACCCGACCCCCACGCCCCACCAACTCCCGGGTCGCGGCCACCCCGTCCATGCCCGGCATCCGCAGATCCATCAACACCAGATCCGGGTCCACCTGCGCGGCCACCCGCAACGCCGCCACCCCGTCCGCGGCCTCCCCGACCACCTCGAGATCCGCGGTCGCCTCCACCAGCATCCGCAACCCCGCCCGCACCAACCGCTGATCATCCACCAGCAACACCCGAATCACCGCCCACCCCCGACGTTCCCGGACAGCCGCCGCGCCTCGTCCGCGGTCGCGGGCAAGACTGCCTGCACGATCCACTCCTGCCCGTGCGCCCCCGCCTCGAGCACGCCACCGGCCAGCGCGACACGCTCCCGCATCCCGGCCAGCCCGTGGCCGGGGACCGCGCGGGTCACCGCGGCCCGGTTGCGCACCGTCACCTCCACGCCGGTCCCGGTGCGCGCCACCACGATCCGCACCGACGCGCCGCGATCGGCATGCTTCATCACATTCGTCAGCGACTCCTGCACCAACCGCAACACCGTCAAGCGCGCGATCGCGTCCAACCCCTCCAGATCGGCGTCCACCTCGGCGTGGGTGTCGAAGCCGCCCTGACGCACCCGCGTCACCGCCGCCTCGAGCTCGGCGCGCACCACACCCGCATCCAGTAACGGCACCCCGTCCAGCCCCGGATCACGCAACGCCGCCAGCAGCCGCCGAATATCGCTCAACGCACCCGAAGCGGTATCACTCACATCGTCGAGCACCTCACCCACCCGCGCGTCGGCGTCCCCGAGGACGCGGCGGGCGACCTTGACCCGCAACACGATCGAGGCCATATGGTGGGCCACCAGATCATGCAACTCCCGCGCCAACGCCGTGCGTTCCTCGGCGCGCGTACGGATCTCCGCCTCCGCCGCCCGCGCCCGCAGACTCGCCGTCAGCTCCCGCTGCCCGCGCAGATACAACCCCGACAGCACCGGCAACCCCACATAGGCGGCCGCCTCCACGAACGTCGCACCCCGCCAGAACCCCGGCACATGCCCACCCCAATGCCCGACCACCCACGCACCCGCCCACACCCCCGACGCGATCACCGACGCGCGGCGATCCCCACGCATCACCGCCTCCACCACCGCCAGCGCCCCCAGATACGGCACCAACTCCGAAGGCCCCCACGCCGGGATCACGAACATCGGCACCGCCAGCACCGACAGCGTCACCGACATCGCCAGCGGCCACCGATCACCGACCGCGAACACCACCCCCGCCACCACAGCAAGCACCCAGTAAACGATCGGGACGCGGTACTCACCCGGAAAAGTGCTCGCCGCCAACAACGCCGGGATCAGCAGCAGCGGCAGCAAACGCGCGGCCTTCCAGCGTGCGGCCCGGGTACGGAGGTCGATCACGCCTCCACGGTAGAGAACCCGCCACCCGCCCGCCGCACACGGGTCGCGATAGCACAACGATTGCCCCGCCACAAGACTCCGGTGGCCGCAAACCGCACCCCGAACGCGGCCCAGGGGAGGAATCGCGGCACGCGCACAACCGGAAACCTGGACATCGACCCCGACCCCGCCGCAACTCGCACCCCGCCGCGACCTGCATCCGGCCGCGACGCAGCACCGGTCGCCACCCGCACCACCCGCGACCGGTACCGACCGAGCTCGCGGCATCGACCTCAGGAGCATCCGTGATCTCGCGACGACGCCTGCTCGTCACCGCCGCCGCCCTCCCGCTGGCCCTCACCGCCGCGGGCTGCACCCGAAATAGCGCTCCCGCCACGTCCACCGGTCCGCGCCCGCTGCCCATCCCGCCGCTGGCCGACTCCCACGTCGACGCCGCCGGGGTCCGCCACTTCAGCCTCACCGCACAAACCGGGACCACCGAGATCCGACCCGGAATCGCC
This sequence comes from Nocardia sp. NPDC004722, assembly GCF_053601505.1. Taxonomy (NCBI): domain Bacteria; kingdom Bacillati; phylum Actinomycetota; class Actinomycetes; order Mycobacteriales; family Nocardiaceae; genus Nocardia; species Nocardia sp. NPDC004722. Next base: position 4,496 of record NZ_JBSGBY010000337.1, on the reverse strand, counting down.
ACGCCCACTTGGGGATACAACGGATCGATCCTCGGCCCCACCCTGCGGGCGCGACGCGGGGAAACCGTGTCGGTCACCGCCACCAACACCCTGCCCGAAGCCACCAGCGTGCACTGGCACGGCATGCACGTGCCCGCCGCCAGCGACGGCGGCCCGCACCAGATGATCGCGCCGGGCGCCACCTGGACCCCGTCGTGGCGCATCGACCAGCCCGCCGCCATGCTCTGGTATCACCCGCACCCGCACGGCGCCACCGAGAAACACGTCTACCGCGGCCTGGCCGGACTGTTCTACCTCGATGACGACGACAGCGACCGCCTCGACCTGCCGCGGCGCTACGGCCTCGACGACATCCCCCTCGTGCTGCAGGACCGACGCCTCACCGCCGACGGGCATCTCGACGAAACCCTCACCAGCAGTTACGGATTGCTCGGCGACACCCTCACCGTCAACGGCGCTCTCGCCACCCACCACGACCTGCCTGCCCGCCGCGCCCGCCTGCGGCTGCTCAACGGCTCCTCGAGCAGGCTGTTCAACCTCGGCTTCGACGCGCACGGCTTCACCCTCATCGCCACCGACGGCGGGCTACTGGCCGCCCCGGTGCCCCTGACCCGGTTGCAACTGAGCCCTGGCGAACGCGCCGAAATCCTCGTCGATCTCGAACCCGGCGCGAGCACCACCCTGCGCGCCTACCCCGTCACCACGCGCACCGGCATCGACCGTCCCCAACGCTTCGGCTTCGACGACACCTTCGACGTCCTCACCCTGCGCGCCACCGCCGACCCCGCCCCCGCGCCCGCCCTGCCCGCCACCCTCGCCACGATCACGCCCCTGGTGCCCGCGCTACCGGTGACCCGCACCTTCGACCTCAAATGGTTCATGATCAACGGCGCGAAGATGGACATGAACCGCATCGACCTGACCCTCACCACCGGCGCCACCGAAATCTGGTCGGTCCGCAACCTCGAGGACTGGCCGCACAACTTCCACGTCCACGACACCCAATTCCAGGTTCGCGCCATCGATTCCACCCCGCCACCCCCGGAACTGGCCGGCTGGAAGGACACCGTCTACCTCGAACCCGGCCGCACCTACGAACTGGCCGTGCACTTCCCCGGCCCCGCCGACCCCGCCCACCCCTACATGTATCACTGCCACCTGCTCCACCACGAAGACCAAGGCATGATGGGCCAATTCCTGCTCCTGGACCCCGGCCAGCAACCCGCCTACGTCCCCGCACCCATGCCCGAGATGAGCATGGACCACGCCGGAATGGACCACACCGGCATGGGTGACATGCCGATGGGCGGCGGCACCCACGGCGGCCACTGACACACACAACAACCGGCGAGCCTACGAGGCGTCAGTCGAGCGCGTCGGGTCCGCAGGTCGTGTCGTGTCCGCCGTCGGCATCCGAGGGGTTGTTCGCCTCGGCCGCGTGCAGATGCGCGATCAGCAACGCCGCCACCGCATCCGGGCGCTCGGCGTGGAGGAAATGCCCGCAATCGGGTAGCTGGGCATGCGACACCCCGGCGTGCTCGGCCAGCACCCGCTGCAGCGCAGCAGACATACAGCCGTCGCGCTGCCCGGCCAGCGCCAGCGTCGGCAGCGGTGCGGGCGCGGCCATCAGCATCCGGCTGAACTCGCGAGTCGCGCTGTCGCCCACCGCGAACAGTGAGCGGTAGTAGCGTGTCGTCGCCCACGCACGCACCGGATCCCCGAACACCGAAGCCACCGGCGCGAACTGCTCCTCGGTGAACGCCCAACCCGGTGACCAGCGCCGCCACAACGCGCGCACGAACGCCGCGTCACCGCGCACCAGCAGCCACGGCGGCAGCGGTGAGGCCATGACCGGGATATACGACGACAGCCACAGCTGCCGGGGCAGCTGCCGCCACATGCCGGGCGCGACACCGTCACCGAACGGGGGAATCGCCAACAGCGTCAACGACTCCCACCGCTCCGGATCCTGCCGCGCCAGGATCATCGCCACGAACGCACCCCAGTCGTGGCCCACCAGATGCGTGCGCGGCGCACCGATCCGCGCGGTCCACGCCGCCACATCCGCACTCACCGCCATCAGGTCGTAGCGGGCCGACCGGTCCGCCGACCCCGCCGTATACCCGCGCAGCCACGGCGCGAGCACCTGATACCCGGCCGCCACCAACTGCGGGATCACCCCGTCGAAGCTGTGCGGGGTATCGGGAAACCCGTGCACCAACACCACCAGCGGGGCATCGGGCGCACCGAAGCGGCACGCGGTCAACACCAGCCCGTCACGCTCGAGGGTCAACGTCGTTTCGGTGAGATCGCTTGTCATGATTGTTCTTTCACGCTTGCAAGGGGAGACCGATGCGGGCGGGCGACCACGGTCAGCGGCCTCGCCACACCGGTGCACGCTTCTCCACGAACGCCCGCATCCCCTCTCCGGCGTCCTGTGACGACAGTGCCGCCGCCGCGACCTGCCCCTGCTTGGCGAACGCTTCACCCACCGACCAGTCCGGGGCCTGTTCGATGATCTGCTTGCTCGCGTCGATGCTCAACGGCGCGTTGACCGCGATCCGCTGCGCCAGCGCCAGCGCCGCCTCGAGGGCCTTGCCGGGTTCGGCGACCGCGTTGATCAAACCGATCTCCGCCGCGCGCGCCGCGCTGATCGGATCACCGGTCAACGCCAACTCCATCGCCAGTGCCCGCGGTAGTCGCTGCGACAGCCGCAGCACCCCACCGCCCACCGCCACCAGCCCGCGTTTGACCTCCGGGATCCCGAAACTCGAATCCGCCGCGGCCACGATCAGATCCGCCGCCAACGCCAGCTCACACCCACCCGCCAACGCCGGACCCTCCACCGCGGCGATCAACGGTTTGCGCGGCGGCACCGACACGATGCCCAGGATGCCGCGTTTCTCGGTCACCGGCACCTCGCCGCGCGCGGCCGCCTTGAGATCCATTCCGGCACTGAAATATCCGCCCGCCCCGGTCAGGATCGCGATACGGGCGTTCGGGTCGGCCTCGTAGGCGTCGATCGCGCGTTCCAACCCCAGCGCGGTCGCCAGGTTGATCGCATTGCGCGCGGCGGGCCGATTGATCGTGATGATCATGATGTGGCCGCGCCGTTCGATCAGCACCGGCGCCGGGGGCGGGGCGGGCAACGCCACCGCCTCGCTACCTCGCAGACTCAGCGACTCACCCGACACCGTCACCGGCAGCCCCAGCCAGTCCTGCTCGGTCAACGCCGTCAGCAGCTCGGAATCGGTGCTGCGCACCAGCACTCGCGCACCGTCGGGAGTGACCACGCTCACGATTGCGGCCTCCGGGTTCCCGGCCCGGTCATAGGGCAGCGTGTACGCCTCCACCACCGCCTCACCCTCGTAGCCGGTGCGTGCCGGACGCGTCGGAGGATGCTCGATGATCGGCGTCAGATGCCGGTAGCCGTGCCGGGGCGGCGTCGCGGAATACACGCCCAGCGCATGCTTGGTCAGATACCAGCCCAGCGAGGTCGCCAACCCGAAGGTCTGCGGCTCGGCCCGCAACCGGCCCACCAAGCTCGCCACCGCGTGCCCGCCGTAATTGTTGCCCGGCCCGCCACCGAAGGTCAGCCCGCCGGTCACCGACAGCGGCCGCTTGGGATCATCGGTCGGCAAACCCAATTCGCGCGCCGCGATCTGCACCGCCACCGGGAAACACGCGTACAGGTCCACATGGGTGAGATCCTCGGCGGTGATCCCCGCATGATCCAACGCCGCCGCACCCAGCGCGCGAATCGCCGGGGACGCCGCCAGCTCGGTGCGCTCACTCACGAACCACTCGTCGGTGCCCGAGGCGCCCGCGTGCAGGAACACCCACTTGTCCTGCGGAATACCGGCCGCCTCCGCCGCGGCCGCCGAGGCCACGATGATGCCCGAGGCCATGTCCACGCTCAGATTCGCGCACTCGAGCTTGGTGTAGGGCGCCGAGATCATCCGATTGTCCTCGCTGACCGTCGCGATCTGCTCGGCCGAGAACTCCTGCGGCTGCCAGGCATTCGGATTACCCGCCGCCACCGCCGACAACCGCGACCACAACGCCGCCACCGCCGCCGCGTGCTCGGCCACACCGCGGCCCAGCCGCCCCCGATTCGCCGACTCCAGCAACGCGTACATGTTGATCGGCGCCTGCAACCCCGCCGCGGACTCCGCGGCATTGTTGGCCGCCTTGTCGATGCCCACCGTGCGCGTCGGCGCCACCGTCGAATCCTGCACCGGCCACGACAATTCGATTCCGGCGCGCTGTGCGGCGGCCTGCGTGGCCCCCGCCTCCGCGCCCGTCACCAACACCAGCTCGTAGTCCCCGGCCGCGATCGCCGCGGCCGCCTCGTTGATGACCAGCTGCCCGCCGTCCCCGCCGAAGGGACTCGACTGCACCGTCTCCACCCCGCGCCCACCGGTGCCGTGCGCACCGAGCGCCGCAGCCACCAGCGCACCCAGATCCCGGTACTGCCACGAGGTCGGCGCCACCGC
>NZ_JBSGBY010000336.1:0-9189 GCF_053601505.1 Nocardia sp. NPDC004722 | reverse complement strand
AGATGCGGTCGGCGATCTCGCCGGTAATGCCGTGCAGGTCCCGCATGCCCTGATAGAAGCGTTCTCGCAGCCGCTCCATCTTCTCCGGTGAGCGTGGCCGCCGCCGGGCAAGGCATTGCCACCGCGGCACCGGGGCAGCCAGGTCTGGCGGTACCCGGAGACGGGCAACCCGGCTTGAGCACCACACCTTCCCCACCTGCCGCGCCTAGCCTCGCGGACTACATTCCAGACCCTCCTGCGCCGCCAGCGCGGCCCCGGCCCGAGCAGCAGACCACCCCGCAGACCGACACCCTGGTCCAGCCCCCGCAAGCTACCGAACCTGACAATGAAGAGCTTTCTCCCGCAACGGAACCCGCGTCGATCGACCCGCACACATTGCGCGCAGGCAACACCGTGATCGGGATTCCGGACTGGATCGGCACCAAGACGCAAGGCAAAGCCCAGGCGTATCTGGACTACATCGAATGGCAGATCGCCGCCGGGTACGACGCCCTGGGATTCTCCCGCGAGGAATCGGACCGGCGGGCGGCGTCGACCATCACCGGCGGGGCACTCGGTGCGGTCGCGGGTGCGGAACTCGTCTCAGTCCCTGCTGCGGGTGCCGGCTGTGCGGTCGGAGCTGTGGTGGGCGGCGTGGTCGGCGCAGCGATTGGTACGGCGGCGGCCGGGGTCGCCATGCCGCTCGGCGCGGGGCTCGGTGCCGGACTGGGCTGCCTGGCCGGAATCGCGGTCGGCGCGGTTCCCGGCATCGCGGTCGGCGCTACCGCAGGCGCTGTCGTCGGGGGTGGCGCTGCGGGCGCGTTGGGTGGCGGCGTTGATGTGCCGAAGCCCGATCTTCCGCCGCTGATCGAAACTGCCACGCCGACACCCGAACCCGCGACGTCGTCCGCGCCGATTCCGATCGACCAGACTCTCACCAACATGGTGGCCACGATCGGCGACCAGACAGACAATGTCGTTACGTCACTGCGGTCCGCCATCGCGGCACTTCCACCGCTGCCGCCAATCCCGCTCGGTATCAACTAAGTTCGTGTGGGTGTGTCGGGGAACCTGGCCGCGGCGCGTCTATAACGTCATGTTCTCGGATTGGGATGGGGAGAAGTATCTCGATCAGCTCGGCGCGGACCTCGTCATCTTCGATGAGCACCCCGACAAGGAAGCCGTTGCTGATCTGCTGAGGCTTTGGGAGTGAGACTCTGCCCGCCCCTCGCGGCTGCGTCGTGCCCGCGAGCACGGGCGCTGGGGCGGTTAGTCGATGTCCGGCAGGTTCGGATACGGATCCGTCCGGTTCTGCTCAGTGATTCGCTGGAAGCATTCGGGGCACATCATGCCGCCTGGTCCCACAGGCCGCTCGCCGCAGATCTGGCACGTTTTCTGATCATCGGACATACCGGTGATGATAAGCGACCGCTCGGCTATATTTCGAACATAGGTTCGACAGGCGGCGAGTCGATGCCGAAGACCGAGGGCACGGAACCGGAACTGCAATACCCGAGTGCGACCGGCCACTACTACCGCACCGCGACCAGCCTGCCGAAGCTGGTCTGGGTGCGCCTGGACGCGATCCTGGTGCGTGACCCCGGTAAGCCCAGGCATGTCAACGGTGCTGGGGTGCACATGAACGGCGATCGTCCCGGCGTCCTGTCACATTGGGTGCCGACTGTCGACGGTGAATGGCTCGGGCGTGTGACTTACAGCCTGCAGTACGCCGACGGCCGCCCCGACTTGCACCTGGTTGATCAAATGATCCCGGCCTACGCGCTACGGCCCCACGGAACCGATGGCACGGGATGAAGTCTTCGCCCTCGGATCTGATCGGCGTTGATCGACGTGCGTTAGTCAGTTGTACGGCCGGTGGTGAGCGCCTCGGCAATGAGGGCTCCGAGGCTTTTCTTGCTGAGGTAATGAGTGGCGTCGTGTGGTTGTGAACCGTTGTCGATGATCGTCGTTACCGGTGTGACGGTGTGCCCGTTAGTGGGTTGGAAGTAACGCTCGAAGTCGCGGAAGGTGGCGACGAGGTCGTCGCGGGCGGCAATGTTGGACCAGCGGCTCAGGATTGGGGGCACGGTGGCTGGTTGGGGTCGCAGCTTGGGGTAGATGATGGTTTGCAGTGCCAGTGGTGAGCCGAGGGTGACCAGGATGAGGGGCTGCTCGCTGCGGTGCAGCGCTTCGAAGGCGACGACTGAGCCGAGCGAGTGAGCTATCACGATGCGCGTCTCGGGGCCGATGAGGTCGAGGATCTGTTGTTGGGCGTACTCGCGGATTGTTTCGTCGGTGAGGTAGCGGGTGACGTCGGTGAGGTTGGTGTTGACGAAGCGTTCGGCCAGGCTGAAACCTTTGGGCGCGAACCAGTGCAGTCGCGCGAGCCCTTTCGCTGCCGAGCGCAGGATTCGACGGTCGCCTTGGGCCCCGTCCGTCGGCTCGGTGATCTCGAGCAGCTGAATGTTGGCTTCCTTCCGGTCGCCCGGGCTGTTGGCTCGTTCGCTGGCCGCGGTCAGCCAGGCCAGCGCCAGTTGCTCGGCGAGTTCTTGCTGCTGCTCGTCCAAGTCAGAGTCCCGAGTGTCGCCTTGAGCGTCCGGATCGAGGTATCTGTTGCCGTAGAAGGCCATTCGGGCCTCGAGCTCACCGGGACTACTGTTGCGCCAGAGCTGATCAGCGAGCTGGGGATGTCCGGCGTTGCGTACGCCTCCGGCGAGGGCTGGTAGCCATTTGTGTTCGAGTTGGTCGGCGGAGTACTGCGATTGCCCGATGCCGTGTACCAGAACGATGGCGGCCATGGACGTGTCCCTCGCGATCTGCTGAGCAGGTGTGCGTGCGGGGGTATTTTCTCATCATGGGTGGGAAGCTGGCGCTGGTTGTCGGATCCGAATGCGACGCACAGGGTTCGCTGGGGTTCACGACAGAACTGGCCATCCGTCTTTTCGATGATCTGTGTCAACGTGGGGGTTGGCAGTCGGCGGTCGCCACCGATGGGCCGGTACTCAATCCGACGATCCTCGAGCTGAAAGCCGCAGTCACCGAAGCGTTCTCGACCGCTTCGCAGCAGCAGGCGATGTTGCTGCTCAGCTTCATCGGACATGGCCAAAGCACGCAGTCGAAGCTGTTCTATCTGCTGGCGAAGGACTCCGATCCCGACCAGCGCCTCGATTCCGACACCGCCTACAACCTCGGAACCGGTATCACCGAGCAGCTCGTCGCGAGCAGGTTGGACGGGTTGATCGTGTTGATCGACGCGTGCGAGGCCGGTAGCAGCGCCGGCAACACCGAGGACTGGGTCGACGCGTTGGACCCGCGCTCGGGACGTATCGAGTTGCTGGTTGCTTCCGAGCGTGGTCGCCCGGCCTTTGGCGGGTGTTTCACTCGGACCATGCTCGATGCCTTTGCTCATGGTCTGCCTCAGCAGGGCACGTTCCTGCGGCCGAGCGATCTGCGGCCGCATATAGCGGCGTCATGCCCGCGACAGGTGCCAGTCGCGAGGAGCTCGGCGGTGGGTGGTGATCCTGGTTTGTGGTTGGTGCCCAACATCTCTCGCGTCGATGACGCGGTGTACGGACGGCCATCGGCCGGATTCATCGATCATCTGACCAACGGCCCGACCATCAGCCTGACGTTGCGCATCCAGGCCGCGGAGGTCTACGCCGACACCACGCACCGGCTGAGGACAGTTGTCGGCCCGGCCGGATGCGGCAAATCCACCCTGATGTCGCTGTTGATCCGCCCCAGTCTGCTCGAGGGGGCAACGTTCAACTCCACTTTTGTTACCGCGGCCGTGTTCTTGGATGTGACCAGCACCCTCGAATCCTTCACGGAGGAACTCTTTCTGCAGTTCACGAGACGATTGCCGGGCTACCCCGAAGCTGTTGAAGCTGTCGCGAACCGCTACATCGACGCCGATACGCCACCGGATCAGACCGAACTAACCGTGTTGCAACCCCTGGAGTCGATGCGCTCGATCTTCGGATTCACCCTGATTATCGATGGACTAGATCAACCCGAAGAAGGCGCTCAAATACAGATCGCTTCCACCATAAAGGAATTGACCCGCCGAGACAGTCTCGCCCACGTTCGCGTCATCGCGGGAATCCGGCAGGACACCCGTGCCGAGACGCTTCCCGACCTCGCACATCAACAGATCCACCGGATCGAAGCTCCCACCAACTACGACATCATCACCGTCGTTACAGAAGCGCACAGAATCGCCGACGGCCAAGATAGCGGACCTGATTGGCAGCAGTGGCTGAGCACCATCCGAGACCAAACAACTGCTGGCGGTTGGCTGTTGGCGCGGTTGATGACCGAGCTCAACCAGCTCAGCGAGCAGGATATCGGTCGCATCCAACTCGAGACGCTGATCGAACGCCGTATCCATCAGGCTGTCGATACCCTCGGCTTGTCCACCGACGATGTCATCACTGCCGTCTTGACGGTTCTCACCGCAGCTGGTGCGGGCCCGGTATTGCCTTTTAGCTTGTTGCACGCGGCGCTGCCGACCCTCGGCATAACCGCACCGACATCCCGACTTCGTGACACGGTCGCCAACCTCGGTGCGCTGATCAGCCGCGGTAACCCCGGCACCCTCAACGAATCACTTGGACTCGCCCATACCGACTTTCAACCTCCGATCCAACACCATCTCGAGCAGCATGAAGTCTCGATCCTTGATGGCCACCGCGCCATACTCCGAGCGATCGAGAACGACGACACCAGCACCACGGCACAGTACGCACGAGGCTCAGCAGTGCGTCACTACCTCGCCATCGGCGACTCCGACCAAGCTATCTCTTACCTACGCAGCTTGAACACGGCAAATGCTGCTGACAACCGTGATCGCTGGGCAACCTGGCTTCCGCTCTTCATCGAGACACTTGGCGCCGACCATCCCGCCACCCTCATCACCCGTAGCAACCTGGGCTCCTGGCGCGGCGAGAGCGGTGACATCGCCGGTGCCATCACAGAATTCGAGCTACTGCTCACCGACCGACTGCGCGTCCTGGGCCCCGACCACCCCGCCATCCTCATCACCCGTAGCAACCTGGGCTCCTGGCGCGGCGAGAGCGGTGACATCGCCGGTGCCATCACAGAATTCAAGCTACTGCTCACCGACCAACTACGCGTCCTGGGCCCCGACCACCCCGCCACCCTCAACACCCGTAGCAACCTCGTCTCCTGGCGCGGCGAGAGCGGTGACATCGCCGGTGCCATCACAGAACTCAAGCTACTGCTCACCGACCAACTGCGCGTCCTGGGCCCCGACCACCCCGCCACCCTCAACACCCGTAGCAACCTGGGCTCCTGGCGCGGCCGGAGCGGCCACATCGCCGGTGCCATCACAGAATACGAGCTGATACTCACCGACCAACTGCGCGTCCTGGGCCCCGACCACCCCGACACCCTCACCACCCGCAACAACCTCGGCACCTTGCGCGGTGAGAGCGGTGACATCGCCGGTGCCATCACAGAATTCGAGCTACTGCTCACCGACCGACTGCGCGTCCTGGGCCCCGACCACCCCGACACCCTCATCACCCGTAGCAACCTGGGCTCTTGGCGCGGCGAGAGCGGTGACATCGCCGGTGCCATCACAGAATTCGAACAGCTGCTCACCGACCGACTGCGCGTCCTGGGCCCCGACCACCCCGCCACCCTCAGCACCCGTAGCAACCTGGGCTCCTGGCGCGGCCGGAGCGGTGACATCGCCGGTGCCATCACAGAATACGAGCTACTGCTCACCGACCGACTGCGCGTCCTGGGCCCCGACCACCCCGCCACCCTCAACACCCGCAACAACCTCGGCCATTGGCTCGGTGAGAGCGGTGACATCGCCGGTGCCATCACAGAATACGAGCAATTGCTCACCGACCGACTACGCGTCCTCGGCCCCGACCACCCTGATACTCTTCTCACCCGTAGCAACCTGGGCTCCTGGCGCGGCCGGAGCGGTGACATCGCCGGTGCCATCACAGAATACGAACAGCTGCTCACCGACCAACTACGCGTCCTGGGCCCCGACCATCCTGACACCATCACGACTGCCCGACTGACCGCGGCATTGCGTCAGGAGGTCTTGCCACGTGCGGACTGACCGGTTTCGGTGTAATTCAGTTCATTCCTGGTAGAAAAGGGGCGGAGCCCGTGCCTGGTAGAAACAGGCACGGACTCCACTTGATCAGTATTCAGTTGTGTTCGAAGGGTTCAGCTGAACAAGGTCAGCTGCTGTTGATGAGCTTTCCGATCGCAGTCGTCCCGGTAGATCCTGGCCAGCCGCATCACCTTCGACCTCGACATGTCGGAGTCGACGGCGATCGTGTCCCAGCTCGCGCCTCGGTCGTACTGTTCCTGGAACATCCGCCCGCGCCGAAGTTCGGTCCGGCGGCTCATCGGTTTCTTACCCTTGGCCATCGTCGATGTCCCAGCTGGGGTCGGCGGGGCCGCGGATACCGCAATCGATGCATTCCTCGTTGAATTCATCGATCAACCGGCGGGTTTCGTGCGCACACTCCGTTGTGTGGCCGGTCTCTCGCTGGTATCCGCTGTCGGGGCGGGCGGTCCACCAGGTGTCGTATGCCCCGCAGTCGGTGCACATGACGATTCGAAACTTCGACGGATCCCATTGCGACGGAGGAACATCGACCATGCCCACACCGCACAGGCAGTTCGGCACGATCTCGTCCGGATCCGTCGGGTGGGGTTCGTAGGGTTCCCAGTGGCCGCATTCGGAGCAGTGCCACACCAGGATGGCGCAGTCCTGCCCGGTGTCGAACGCGGTGCCCATGTGTGCGGAGAAGACGGCCATTGGCTCGCCACAGCAGATCATCGGTTCGATGCGGTCGATCCGCGTCTGCGAGTTCCAATGTTCCGGTAACTTGCCGCCGCGACCCATCCACCGATCGAGGTCCTCCAAGTTGCCTTGCAACCGGTACAGCAGCTTCGCCTGCTTGTCGATCACCAATTTGGCGTCGTCGCCGCCGTAGCGCCACTGCATCAGCTCGTCGATCTCGGTCATCAACTCGCGGATCGCCTGCAAGGTCAGGTTCGGGTCGATCACGACGTCACCGCCGTACGTGCCCATTCCCATTCCTTGGGCAGGAAACCGCCCTGCGACAGCTCCTGATCGAGTCCTTCGACGGCTTCGATCAGATGAAACAGCATGCCGACCGCAGGGTTGCGATCGCTGCCCTCGGTGTATCCGAGATCGTCGGATGCCTTGAGCAGCTCCCGGATTCGCGTCAGTGCCGCGTTGGGATCCATCACGACACCTTCCTCGGCTCCGGGCACAGGTCATGCTGGGCGTGGAGCGCGCTGAGGTCCCATTGCAGGCACTGCACCTGATCGAGCAGTTCCTTCGCGTGGTCTTTCAGTTCGTCGCGTTCCTTGATCAGTTCGGCCACCCACACTCCGTAGGCTTTCGTGTCGGCGGCAACTGGCTCGTTGGCGTCGACCGGAATCCCTTCCTGGAGTGCGGAAGTGATGGCCTGCAACAGATCCGCGGTGCTCGGGCGAGACAGTTCGGCCGTCACCGACCGGTATTGCCCGCCCAGGCTGTAGAGGAAGGTGAACCGGAACTTCGCGCCCGGCTCCATCGTGATCAGCAGCCGACCGAGTCGGTCGGAGCGCTGGATCATCTGTGTGGTGTTCACCGCACCACCTCCACGTTCTGGTTGGTGGTCAGGACTGTCCACGCTGACGGTCCTTCGCTGGTGGCACCGGCCTGCTCGGCGTTGAGCAGAGCGTGCGCGATCGCACCCAGTACATGGTTGGCCAGATCCTGGGGGATGTCGGCGATCATGTAGTGACTCGGGTCGCCGTGGATGTAGGCGATCCGCATGCTGCCGTCCTCGCGCATCGTAGCCGCGATCGCTCGGATCTCGGTGACGCTGCGCGCCTTGTATTCCGCGTTCATCACGCCGCCTCCCCGCTGGTGTGCGAGACGGTGACCAGACCGGGCACGGCGTCGTGCTCGGCCCAGGGCTCGAAATAGTGTTCCCACCCGCGGTAATTACCGACGGTGACCAGCCCGATCCGCCCGCCGCAGACTCGGCAGTGCGCCGGTCCTTCCGGGACAGGTTCGTGATCATTGATGGAGTGCGGTTCGTGCGTCCACCAATAGTCGGTTCCGTTGGACAGCAGGCTGATTCGCCCATTGCAGTCCCGGCAGAACGCCGGTTCGCTCTCCAGCGTCTGCACGGCGCCGTCGGCGTTGACGGTGACCGTGTCGTCGACCTCGTTGTCAGAGACGCTGGAATCAGGGCCTTCGAACTCGATGATGGCCGTAGCCAGTTTGTCCCGCAGGATGCGAGCCTCGCTGACCGTGAGGTCGGCCAGTACTCCCTCGAAAATATCGACAGTCCACCGGATTTCGATATCCCCGCGGGTATCGGCGGCGGGCAGGAACTCGACCGTGGCGTCGGGCATGTTGTGCCAGGACATCGAGGTGATACCGGCTCCGCCGCGCCCGTACAGTCCTTTCGAGGCCGCGCGAGCGTCGCTGCTGAGGTACGCCATGATCAGAACTCCATTTCGTTTGAATCAGTGGTGGTTTCGATGGCGTCGTTGACAGCGCGCCGGAGCAGGTCCTGCAGGTCGATGGCCTGCGCGACGGTCAGGTGCATCCCGACCTCGTGAGCGACTTCTCCGAACAGGTGAACGGTGAAGTCGATGAACCCGCACTCGACGCAATACGCGGTGGTGAACCCGAAGCCCATCCCACCGAACTCAACAGCGCCGTCGTCTCGGCCGTGGCCGCCCAGGTCGGGGTTGCGCATGATCACGCCTCCTCCGCCTCGGGCTGGAAACCGGCGTACGGGTCATCACTGCCCCGCGACGCGGCGTCCTTGGCTGCGGCCTGGCCGCCGTTGCGGGCACCGGCGAAGGCGGTCCGCTTGATCGGCTTGGCGACGGCGTACTTCAAAGACACCCCGATCTCATCGACGGCCACTTCCATCACCGTGCGTTTGACGCCGCTGGAGTCCTCGTAGCTGCGCTGCGAGAGCTTGCCGGTCACGATCACCCGCGAACCCTTGGACAGGGACTGGGCGACGTTGTCGGCGGCTTCACGCCACAGTGCGCACCGAAGAAACAGCGGCGCACCGTCTTTCCACACGTTCGCCTGACGGTCGAACACGCGGGGCGTGGACGCGATGGTGAAGTTGACGACCATCTGATCGTTGACCTTCCGAAGTTCGGGGTCGC
>NZ_JBSGBY010000335.1:0-9268 GCF_053601505.1 Nocardia sp. NPDC004722 | reverse complement strand
CGCCACAGCCGCAGCGGATCTCGGGCGGCAGGATCGCCGGGATCGCCGCGGCGGCGGTCGCTTCGATCGCCGTGGTGGTCCTGGGCGTACGCGCTACGAACGGTGACGACCACGGCAGCTCGGACGCGAAGTCCACGTACACGCCGTACACCTACAACACCTACAGCACGCCCACTTCCACGACGCCGCCGTTCAACCCGAACACCCTGGACGCGGCCGCCACCGATAAGACCCCGTTCCTCCCGAGCGCCCTGCTCCCGCAATCCTTCCGCGACAGCAAGAACGTCCAATACACCCTCCGCTCCAGCGGCGTCATGGACTGCATCACCCCCGACATGTCGGCGAACGTGAAATCGATTCTGCGCAGCTACAACTGCACCCAGCAGGTAGCGGGCTCCTACATCGACGACTCCAACCAGATCCTCGTCTCGGTCGACGTCCTGGCCTTCGCCACCACCGCCGACGCGAACCGGATGTACCAGGCGATGATGGACCAAACCCAGGACTGGTCCATCTGGTGCCCCCACGACGGCGTCGGCGCCGACGTCTGCAACAACAACCCCAGCCGCGCCCGCCGCAGCGAATACGGCTCCCAACAACACCGCTACGTCTACCAGTCAACCGCCCTGTACCTGAGCCTGTCCCGCAACCCAACCGTCGACGAGTGGATAGATCCCCCCGCCAAGGCCATCGTCCAAAAGGCCGGCCCCGACAACTACTGGCACAAATGACAACCGACGCACACTCCGACCCGTCCGCTGTCTCCGCGGGAATCGCTCTGGCCCCGCCGGGTTCCCGCATCGCGTTGATCGACTTCGCCCCGGATTCCCTGACCGCGGCGTTGCTGATCGTGTCCCCGGACGGTTCCGTCCAGGTATCCGATTCCCGGGGTCTGCCACCGGTTTCGGCTACTGATCTGACGGAATCCGGCTTGCCCGCTGTGGTTTCGGCGGTGGTGGATGTCCTGCGATCCGCGGGCATCACCTCCCCGAACGACCTGCACACCCTGTATCTCTCGGGTGATGCCGCGCGCAACCCGTTGGTGCAGCAGGCACTCCGCCCACTGTGCGCGGATCAGCGCGTGCGGGCACCGTTGCAACAGCAGGTCTCCGTACCGCCGGTTCCGCGCTCGAATTCGGGCGCACGGCTGGGGATGATCATCGCGGCGGTGGTGGCGGTTGTTCTCGTCGTGGTTGTCGGGGTGGTGACGTTGGGGCGTGGGGGGAGCGCCAAGGTCGACGGTCTGGATTACCCGTCGGTTGTAGTGGGGCCGGAGGGCACCAAACAGGCGGTGCTCGATCCCGCGGCGAATCGGTTGTACGTGGCCAACGACATGGCCAAGACGGTGGCCGTCGTGGATGTCACGACTCGCACCGTGGTCGCCAAGATCGCTTTCCCGGATGTGCTGGCCGGGATCGCGATCGATCCGGTACTGCACATGCTGTACGGGGTGGGGAAGGGTGATCGCGAGGCCAAGCCCGCGGTTCGGGGCTCGCTGTCGATCGTCGACACCATCACGAACAGCGTGGTCACTTCGATCGCCACCGGTGAGGAGTCGGCCGGAGTCGCCGTCGACCCGGTCAGCCATCGGGTGTATGTCACGAACAACCTGTTCCAGGGGTATCAGCAGGACCCGAAGGTCGTGAACTTCAATGCGGCGGCGACGGTTTCGGTGATCGACCCCCAGTCCGCGACCGTGGTGGATTCGGTCGAGGTGGGCAGCGATGCCGGGCAGATCGCCATCGATCCGACCGGCCGCACGGCGTACATCCTGGGTGGGTACTACCCGGAGCGGAACACCGAATACGGCTTGCTCGTATTCGATCTGGCCTCGCACCGCGTCACCCGGCGACTGGTCGTCCCGTCGAACGGCCCGCAGTCCATGGCGGTGGACTTCGCCACCAACACCGCGGTGGTCACCGATATCAACCAGCTCTATGTGCTCGATCTGGCATCGAACAGTGTGGTTCAGACGATCAGGGGCAGCGACTTCGGCGCGATCACCGTGGATCCGGAGAAGCACCGCGCCTACATCGTCGAAACTGGCGGTAGCGGTTATCGTTTGCGGGTTTTCGACACGTCGACGCGCGTGCTCGCACCCACCGTCGAGACCGGCATGAAGATGCTGGTGGGATCGGCTGTCGATCCTCGATCGCACGTCGTTTACGCATTGATCGGCGACACGGTGACCTTCATCCCCGCTCCCGCGTAGTTCGGCTGGCGCGGTTGCGGGGGTGCCGTTACGGTTGGCCGCGAATGGGGTCGAGCTAGGAGTGGGTGTGGCCGGTCTGGGTGCCGATGTGGGGAATGACCCGGAGTTGATGCGGCGGATCGGGCAGGCGGCGGGGGAGTGTGAGCTCGGGGCGCATCGGAATTATCATCTGGCTCGCAAGATCGGGATGCGGCTGGATCTGTATGACAACGGTGCGGTGGTGGTGCTGGCCGGGCAGCAGATCCGGGTGGTGCGCAACGACATCGCCCGGGTGACGCAGAAGATTGTGCGGCACAGCAGGAATGGGACGCATACGGGGACCACGCATCACTATCGGGTGACGGATGTGCTCGGGGCGGAGATGCTGTTGACCGAGGCGCTGTGCTGTCCGGAGGAGTGGGGTCCGGCGCTGGTGGAGGGGATCGCGTCGCGGCAAGCGGCCGGGGCGCTCGAAACCTTGCGTGGCGGTGGAAGATTGGAGTTCGGGCCGTGGTGGCTGACCGCCACGCAGGCCGGGACCGGGAAGAAAACCTTTGCGTTGCAGCAGCTTCGCGGCTTCCGGGTGAAGGCCGGGCAGGTGATCATCGAGGCGGGCGAGGACACCCGGATAACCAACAGCGTCGAGAAGTTCCCGAATTTCCTGCTGTTCCAGTTCCTCGTGCACCAGTTGGTCCCGGACCTCCCCGAGTCCGCGGGCAAGGTGTTCAGCCGCCGCCTCGCGGTACGTGCCTGGAACACCGCGTTCGCGGCGGTCGCCGTGATCGCGTTCACCATCGCCTGCGTGAGCAGCTGGCCGGTGGATCGAACCGAACTGTGCGACAAGTACTCCGCGGTGGAGAAGGCGAGCGTCGAACTCACCGATCCGGTGAAGAACCTCCGCGACGCCGCCCACAACTACCGTGGCGACCAGCAGTCCGCGGTACGCGCCGACGGCGACAAGCTGGGCAAGTTCACCGGTTCCGGCTTCCACTGGGTCAAGCCGGAAGAACTCGACGACGCCACCCTGGCCATCCGCGACGTCTGCAACGCCAACATCCTCACGGCCCGGAAGTGACATGAAGAACCGCGATATCCGCAGCCTGATCACGGCCGTGTTCACCCTGGCACTGGGCATCCTGGCGCTGATCCTGACCACCAGCGTCTGGTGGCCGATCCTGATCCTCGTCCTCGGCGGCCTGGGCCTGACCGCCGCCCTGCTCACCCCGGCCCGGGAATCCTGATCGGTCGGGCGTGGCGCTGGGCCGCCGGGGCCGGGTCTGGTTCGATGGGGACATGACCGACAAGGTTGTTCTCATCACGGGCACTTCCACGGGGATCGGGCTGGCGGTGGCGGCCGCCGCGATGCGGGCCGGATATCGGACCGTGGCGACGCTGCGCAGCATGGACAAGGCCGGTCCGGTCCGGGAAACCGGCGCGGACGTGCGGCAATTGGATGTGACCGACCCGAACTCGGTCGCCGACTGCCTGGCGGGCGTGGCCGCCGACTACGGCCGCCTGGACGCGCTGGTCAACAATGCCGGAGTCTCGGTGCTGGGCACCGTCGAGCACCTGCCCATGGCGGATATCCGCCGCGCCATGGAGGTCAACTTCTTCGGCGTGGTCGAGACGACCAAGGCCGCCATGCCGCTGCTGCGCGCCTCGAAGGGCCGCGTGGTGACGGTGACCAGTGTCGGCGGCGCGGTCGGCCAGCCGTTCAACGAGGCGTACTGCGCCGCGAAGTTCGCCGTCGAGGGCTTCATGCAAAGCCTGGAACCGGTCGCCGCCACGGTCGGCGTGGGCGTCAGCGTCATCGAACCCGGCGCGGTCACAACGGAATTCGTCAACAACGCCCGCGTCGACATCCCCACCGCGATCAGCGCCGCCGGGCCTTACGCCCCCGCCCTCGAGGCCTACATCAACCGCACCCGAGGCGCCTACAGCACCGCCCAAACCGCCGACCAGGTAGCCGAGGTGGTCCTGTCCGCCCTGACCGCCTACCCCGTCGTATTCCGCTGGCAGACTTCCGACTTCGCCCGCGCCTTCGTCGCCGACAGCCTGTCGGACCTCGACGGCTCCATCGTCGCGGGCCTCACCTCGAAATGGGTCCGCTAACCCTCGAGCATCAGGGTCACCGGCCCGTCATTGACGAGTTCGACCTGCATGTGCGCCCCGAACCGCCCGGTGACGACGGTCGCCCCGAGCTCGCGCAGGGCGGCACGCCCGGCCAGGACACCGACTTCGCGATGGCCGAGGCATCGGTCCCGACTTCGGCGCAGTGCTCGCCCAGAATGCCGATCTTGCGCTGCAGCACGTCGATATCGGAGAAGCTGTGCCAGATGTCGGCGTACTGGGCGACCAGCCGCAGCGTCTTGCGCTCGCCACCGCCGCCGATCAGGATCGGGATGTCGCGCACCGGCTGCGGGTTCAGCTTGGCCAGCCGGTCGGCGATGCGGGCCATCGACTCCTTCAGCCCGGCCAAACGGCTTCCGGCCGTGCCGAATTCGTAGCCGTACTGGTCGTAGTCCTTCTGGAACCAGCCCGCGCCGATGCCGAGGATGAGCCGTCCGTCGCTGATGTGGTCCACGGTGCGCGCCATATCGGCCAGCAGATCCGGATTGCGGTAGCCGCCGCCGGTGACCAGCGCCCCCAGCTCCACCCGCTCGGTCTGCTCGGCGATCGCGCCCAGCATGGTCCAGCATTCGAAGTGCGCTCCCTCGGGATCCCCGTAGAGCGGATAGAAGTGGTCCCAGTTGAAGACGACGTCGACTCCGGCGTCCTCACATCTGCGGACCGCGTCTCTGATCAGGCCATAGTTCGGCGCATGCTGCGGTTGCAGCTGAACGCCGATGCGAACGGGCCGACTCATGTTGTACTCCTCGTCGCCGGTCGGAGATCCGATTCGAGGCTACCGGTGTGCACCGGTCGGGGTCCGCTTAACATCGTGCGCGGAGCCGTCCCCTCGGGGGTTCGGGGGCGAAGCCCCTGGGAGTCCCGAGAGTTGGGTCCACCCCTCTACAACGGATCGTCCGGCACGTTCCTGCCGGTGAAGGGAAGTGTTTCAATCGTGGCAACGGTGACTTTCGACAAGGCCACCCGGCTCTACCCCGGCGGTACCAAGCCCGCCGTCGACGCCTTGAATCTCGAGATCGAGGATGGCGAATTCCTGGTGCTGGTCGGTCCTTCCGGCTGTGGCAAATCCACCTCGCTGCGCATGCTCGCGGGTCTGGAGGAGGTGAGCGGCGGTCGAATCCTGATCGGGGACAAGGACGTCACGCACGCCGAGCCCAAGGAACGCGATATCGCCATGGTGTTCCAGAACTACGCGCTCTACCCGCACATGAGCGTCGCCGAGAACATGGGCTTCGCGCTGAAGATGGCCAAGGTCTCCAAGGAGGAGCGGCAGCAGCGCGTGCTGGAGGCCGCCAAGCTGCTGGACCTGGAGCCCTATCTGGACCGCAAGCCCAAGGCGCTGTCCGGCGGTCAGCGCCAGCGCGTCGCCATGGGCCGCGCCATCGTGCGTCAGCCGCAGGTGTTCCTTATGGACGAGCCGCTGTCCAACCTGGACGCCAAGCTGCGCGTGCAGACCCGCACCCAGATCGCCCAGTTGCAGCGCCGGCTCGGCACCACCACCGTCTACGTCACCCACGACCAGGTCGAGGCCATGACCATGGGCGACCGGGTCGCGGTGCTCAAGGACGGACTGCTGCAGCAGTGCGCCTCGCCGCGCGACCTGTACCGCAATCCGGCCAACCTGTTCGTCGCGGGCTTCATGGGGTCGCCCGCCATGAACCTGTTCACGCTGCCAGTGGGCAATGGCTCGGTCATCCTCGGCGGCTGCCCGCTGCCGCTGCCGCGCTCGGTGGCCGCGGCCACCGGTGAGAACGTGGTGGTCGGCATCCGGCCCGAACACCTGGAGCCGGTCGGCGACGGCGCGGGCATCGCGATGGAAGTCGATGTGGTCGAGGAGCTCGGTTCCGACGCCTACATCTACGGACGCACCGCCGGTGACGGGGAAACCATTGTGGCGCGCGCGGATTGGCGCAACCCGCCCGCCAAGGGCACCCGCCTGGCGCTCGTCGCGGACGCGGACCACACCTACTTCTTCCACCCGGAGGACGGGCGTCGCCTGAACTGACCTCTGGTCAGCGCGAAGGGGGTCCGGCGGCACAGCCGCCGGACCCCTTTATTCGCCGCCGCGCCGGCGGCGTTGCTTCCGCCGCCATTCGTCGTTCACCCGGACCCGCAGGTTCTCCAGGGGCACTTGGTTTCCCGAGGCGCTGCGAAGTTCGACCGTGACCGGTTCGCCGGTCGAATCCTCCAGTCGTTGCAGCGGCGCGGTTCCGTCCTGCAGGTATTTGTCGCCCCACTGCCACAGCGCGACCACCGCGGGCAGCAGATCCAAACCCATTGTGGTGAGCACGTACTCGTTCCGAGTGCGTTTACCCTCTTCGCGGTATGGCCGCTTCTCCAGCAGCCCCGCCTCCACCAGTTTGCGCAGCGCGCTCGACGCGGCGGCGTCGGTGATCCCCACGCGTGCCGCGAAGCCGTCGAACCGCGTCGTCCCGTAATAGCTCTCGCGCAGGATGAGCATCGCCGAGCGGGTGCCGACGATGTCCATCGCCTTGGCGATGGAGCAGCCCTCGGTCGTCCACGAGCCCAGGTCGCTGAGCCTTCCTTCCATCACTGCCGACATGGCGTACATCATACCAACCTGGCTTGCTCTCACTATTGCCAGCTTCTACGCTAGCTATATAGCAATGAAGCTAGAGGCTCCGGAAGGAACGTCATGAGAGACGCAGTCATCGTCGAAGCGGTCCGCACCCCCATCGGCAAGGGCAAGGCCACCGGCGGATTGCACGGCACCCACCCCGCCGATCTGCTCGCGTACAGCCTCCGGGAAGTGGTGCGGCGCACCGAGATCGATCCCGCGCTGATCGACGATGTGATCGGCGGCGTGGTCACCCAGGTCGGCGAGCAGGGCTCCAACCTCACCCGCCGCGCGGCACTGGCGGCCGGATATCCGGAATCGGTGCCCGCCACCACCGTCGACCGCCAGTGCGGCAGCAGCCAGCAGGCCATCCACTTCGCCGCCCAGGGCGTCATCGCGGGCGCGTACGACATCGTGGTGGCGGCGGGCGTGGAATCCATGAGCCGGGTTCCCATGGGCGCCAATGTGATCGGCGCGGAGGACATCGCGGGCGTCGGGTTCGCCGAACGCTATCCCGAGGGCCTGGTACCGCAGGGCATCAGCGCCGAACTCATCGCCGCCAAGTGGGGCCTGAGCCGCACCCAGCTCGACGAATTCGCCCTGGCCAGCCACGAGAAGGCCGCCGCCGCGACCAAGGCCGGAGCCTTCGAGGCCCAGCTCAGCCCCTACGGCGGGCTGTCGGTGGACGAGGGCATCCGGGTCGGCAGCACCCTGGAGACGCTCGGCGCGCTGCGCCCCGCCTTCTACAGCGACGAGATGGCCGCCCGCTTCCCGCAGATCAACTGGAACATCACCGCCGCCAACTCCAGCCCCATCAACGACGGCAGCGCCGCCACCCTCATCATGACCAGCGAACGCGCCGCCCAACTCGGACTGCGCCCGCTGGCCCGCGTACACAGCTTCGCCGTAGCGGGCGACGACCCGCTGCTCATGCTGACGGCCGTCATCCCCGCGACTCGAAAGCTGTTGCAGCGCTCCGGCCTCGACCTCGCCGACATCGACCTGTTCGAGGTCAACGAGGCGTTCTCCTCGGTAGTCCTGGCCTGGGCCAAGGAAACCGGCGCGGACATGTCCAAGGTCAACGTCAACGGCGGCGCGATCGCCCTCGGTCACCCGCTGGGTGCCTCAGGCGCGCGCCTCGCCACCACCCTGGTCCACGCCATGCACGACCGCGGCGCCCGCTACGGCCTGCAAACCATGTGCGAGGCAGGCGGCCTCGCCAACGCCACCCTCTACGAACGCCTCTGATCCGCGGCACCGTTATGGCCTGCTCACCACGACGATCGCGGTGAGCAGGCCGAGCAACCAGGATTCCGCCAATAGGGGGAAGGCCACGAGGGCCGTGGTCCAGGCTCTCTGGTGCTGGGAGATCGCGCGGATCGTCCACAGCAGGACCAGGAGCATGGTCAGGGCGATGCCGAGCCAGGCGACGGCGTCGGCCAGAGGGAGGTAGCGGGTGTTCGCGGTAGGTGGGAACAGGGTGCGGTAAGCCGGGATGAAGCCTGCCACCGTCCAAGCCGCCGCGCATGCCACGGCGTAGATCACCACGGTGGCAAGGAAATCCGCGACCGCGATCGGGGGCCGCCGCCATCCGGCCACCCCTTCAGGATGCCGGTCAGTTGATGGCGGTGGCCACCAGGATGTGCCCGGCTCCGCCCGCGAGGGCGATGATCGGCAGCGCGATGGCGGGCCACAGCCAGGCCCGGCGGCCGGTCATCGCCGCCACCGAGGTCAGGACTATCGCCACGATCAACACCAGGAACGTCCCGCCGCCACCGATCAGCAGGCCCCACAGCGCCGAGGAGGGCGGGCGGATCAGCACGCACTTCGCGGCGGGCGGCCCCAACTGCACCGTGCAGCGATTGTGGACCAGATCCGAGAGCTTGGAGAGCAGGTCGTAGGCCCACCCGAACGACACCGCCACGCCGACCAGGCACAGCAGCGTCGCCACCAGAACGTCCTTGCCACGCAGCGGTTTACGATCGGCGGCCGCCTTGGGCAGGGCCGCCGCGGCCGCCTCCGCGGGCGGCAGCTTCGACGGCATGGTCAGATCGTTCTCGCCGAAGGACTGCCCGGAGCCCGGCGCGTCCTGCGGTCCGGCCGCAGCCCACACCTCGGGCGAGACTTCCACGACCGGTGGGTAATTCGAGCCCGTGTTCGGGTGGCCCGGTCCGCCGCCGAGGGGCGGATTCGCGGCGGCTACCTCGCCGGGCTGCCATCCGCCACGGGCCGCCGGTGCACCGGGTACGCCCCCCGCGCCACCCGGTGGCCGGGGCGGGGCCTGCCTGCCGCCTCGGGCCGACTGTTCACCCACTACGGGGAATTGAACGACAGTGCCCGGCTCGCGACGCTGATCCGGCGGATCGAGC
>NZ_JBSGBY010000334.1:0-9268 GCF_053601505.1 Nocardia sp. NPDC004722 | reverse complement strand
GGGACCCGAAGGGGTACTGGAGGGCGGCATTGGGTCGCTGTCGGGCCGCCGCGGCGAGATCGCGCAGCCGCCCCGCCTGCCCGCGCGCGGCGATCAGTGGCTCCGCCGCGCGAATGCTGCGCTCGCGCGCCCCGGTCACCGGTAACTCTCTTGCCACAGTCTGCACGATAGCCGTTCACCAGCGAATAAAGAACTTCTCCTTGACGGTTAAGAGTAGATGCTTAAAGCTGCTTGTGACTGTCGTCACCCAGAAGGACTGAATTCGCGATGATCCTGGACACCTTCCGACTGGACGGCCGCGTCGCCGTCGTGACCGGCGCGGGCCGCGGCATCGGCGCCGCCACCGCCCTCGCCCTCGCCGAAGCCGGTGCGGACGTGGCCATCTCGGCCCGCACCGCCTCCCAACTCGACGAAGTGGCGGGCAAGATCCGCGCCCTGGGCCGCAAGGCCGTCACCGTCCCCGCGGACCTGTCGGACCTCTCCGCCGTCACCGCCCTGGCCGAGACCGCCGCCGCCGAACTCGGCCGCCTCGACATCGTGGTCAACAATGTCGGCGGCACCATGCCCAATACCTTCCTCACCACGACCCCCGAATTCCTCGAAGAGGCATTCCGTTTCAATGTCTCCACCGCGCACGCCCTCACGCAGGCCGCGGTGCCACACATGTTGAAGAACGACGGCGGCTCGGTCGTCAATATCTCCTCGATGATGGGCCGCTCGCCGGGCCGCGGCTTCCTGGCCTACGGCACCGCCAAGGCCGCGCTCGCGCACTGGACCCGGCTGGCCGCCGCGGACCTGTCACCGCGCATTCGCGTCAATGCCATCGCGGTCGGCTCGGTGCTCACCTCCGCGCTGGAAGTCGTTGCGCAGCAGCCGGAGATCAAGAAGCAGATGGAGGACGCCACCCCGCTGCACCGCCTCGGTGAGCCGTGGGAGATCGCCGCCGCCATCGTCTACCTGAGTTCGCGGGCGGGCGGCTACGTCACCGGCAAGGTGCTCGAGGTCGACGGCGGCATCGCCGCGCCCAACCTGGACCTCCCCATCCCCGATCTGTGATCCGCCGCGCCCCAGGAGTTCTCCCATGACATATCGCGTAGTCCAGTGGAGCACCGGCAATGTCGGCCGGCGCACGCTGCGTTCCATCATCGCCCGTCCCGAACTCGACCTGGTGGGTGTCTGGGTGTCCAGTGCCGCCAAGGCCGGGAAGGACGCGGGCGAACTGGCCGGTCTCGACCGCGAGATCGGCGTCACCGCAACCCAGGACGCCGACGCACTGCTGGCCCTGAAACCCGACTGCATCGTCCACACCGCCATGGCCGACGACCGGCTGATGGAGGCCGTGGAGGATCTGAAGACCTTCCTGCGCGCAGGCATCAATGTCGTCTCCAGCAGCCCCGTCTTCCTGCAATTCCCGTACGGCACGCTCCCGGACGAGGCCATCGCCCCGATCATCGAGGCGGCCGAGGAGGGCGGCGCGTCCCTGTGGGTCAACGGCATCGACCCCGGCTGGGCCAACGACTGGCTGCCGCTGCTGCTGACCAGCGGCTCCGAGCGCATCGACAAGATCATCTGCTCGGAGGTGATGGACTACTCCACCTACGACAACCCCAAGGTGCTCTTCGACATCATGGGCTTCGGCAGCGCCCTCGACGACCTGCCGCTACTGCTGCAACCGGGCGTGCTCACCCTCGCGTGGGGCAGCGTCATCCGCCAGCTCGCCGCCGCCCTCGACATCGAACTCGACACCGTCACCCAGCATTTCGAGCGCCTTCCGGCGACCGAGGACTTGAAGGTGGGCGGCCGCACGGTCGCCGCGGGCACCGCCGCCGCGCTCCGCTTCCAGGTACACGGCGTCAGCAAGGGCCGCGAAATCCTCAGCCTCGAACACACCACCCGCCTGCACCCCGACCTGGCTCCCGACTGGCCCCAACCGGCCGGAAAGGGTTGCTACCGAGTGGAAGTCCAGGGCGAGCCCGACTACATCCTGGACCTCCAGCTCTACAGCAACGGCGACCACGCCGAAGCGGGCATCGTCGGCACGGCAGCCCGCCTGGTCAGCGCCGTCCCGGCCGTCATCGAGGCCCGCCCCGGCCTGCTCACGGCCACCGACCTCCCTCTCACCACCGGCCGCGGCCTGGTCTCCTGACCTCACCACACCCGATAAGGCACCGTGGCGGCGTATCCACTCACCCGATCCGCCACCACGGTCAACCGCAACTTCCACTCCCCCGCCACCGGCACCCGAACCGGCCGCGACACAAAGTAATCCGGCCCGATCTCCACGGGTTCCACCCGCCGAAACACCACCTCGACGGGCCCGACACCGCCCTCGTCCCGTTCCAGCCGCCCGGTCACCTCCAACGCGCCCACCGGATTCCCCGCCGAATCTCGCAGCCGCACAGTCAATTCCTGCCGCCCGGCGTGTGCCCCGTCGACCCGCACCTCCGCCCGCAACGGCCCGACCTGCGCACTCATCGCGACCGGCGGATCATACGTATCCCGTGCGGGCGCAACCCCGGTCAGCAATGCGGTCACCACCAACACGGCGACCTGCACACCCAGTTCCGCGCGCACCGCCCAGGCCGTACCCACGCCCGACCGCCGCGCGGAACCCGACAGGTGCACCCCTGCACCCGGGCCCACAACGGCGCGGGTTCGCATCTCTGATGTCCCGGCTCGCCGCGCCACCAGCGCCGCTCCCAAGGCGGCCGCGACCAGAGTCACCTTGGCCATCAGCAGCAGTCCCCACGACGTACTCCACAGCGCCGCAACCGGACTCACCGCCCGCCACGCCTGGAACACCCCGCTGACCACCAGCACCCCGACCGCCACGGCCGCCACATATCCGAACCGCGCCACCACCTGAGCCCGCCGCGGCGTCCGCCAGGCCAGCCCCACCACAACCACCCCGCCGACCCACACCGCCATGGCGAGCACATGCAGCACCGTCGAAATCACCGCCGCCCACCGATACTCCCCCGCCACGGCATGCCCACCCACCGCTTGGCCCAGCACCACAACGGTTCCCGCCACCGCGAAGATGAATCCGGCACGCCCAGTTTTACCCCGCGCGTGGTCGAACCAGTTGTCCGGGCCACCCGATACGGGCGCCTCCCCAACGACTTTCGCGCTGTCGGCGTCGTAAGCGAGCGCTATCGCCCCCACCGCCTTGGCCAGGAGGGCCGCGCCGACCAAGGAGGTCGCCGACTGTACCCACGTACGCGGCTCACCCCAGCCGCCCGCGCCCGCGAGCCGACCCGGGATGAGTGCGAAGGTCGCCAGGGCGGTGACCACGGTGGTGGTCGCGCCGATGCGGATCAGTTGGCCGACCGCCCGGGTCTTTCCGGCTTCCGGCCAGACCAGCCGGACCGCCACCGGAATGCCCACGGCCAGTGCGATTCCCAGGTATCCGAGCGCGGTCAGTAGCCGCACGATGACGTCGAGCGCGGCGATCAGCGGATCGGGTGGTGTGGCTGTCACTGTGAGGTCGGGTGGGACGCCGATGCCGAACACGATGGAGCCCGCCACCACATGCCCGTCGGCCGACAGTAGTGACCAGCCGAGCAGGTAGGTGCCGTTGGTCAGGCCGGATCGCAAGGGCAGCACCACCGTCCGACCACTGTCCGTGGTCGTCGACGTGCCGTCGTCGGCGCGGGTTCCGTCGCGGTCGGTGACGGTGACCGCGTTCGGCGCGGCCGTCACGGGTTCGTCGAAGGTGATCGACACCCGCGTGGGCGCGTGGTCGACCATCGCCCCGTAGCCAGGGTCACTGCTGACCAGCACGGCGTGCGCGGAAGCCGTTGCGGCGCCGAGAAATACCGTGGTCAGCATCAAGCCGACGGCGCACAGCACCACGACCACGCGCTGCGCGCCGCGAGCGGGTAGCGGCACCGATTCTCGACGCACCGTCAACGTTTGACGCGGAGACGCCCGAGCTTCGGCGCGGCGGATACGACGAGCGCGCCGAGCGCGACCACCAGCGCCGCCACGGCGAGCCGCGAATCCCGGTGCGCCGCCGAGGTGTCCTGGGTGGCGGATGGATGCTCGTGGGCATCGTCGTGCCCGCCGGAAAGCTTCAGCACGGGTGCGGGCTTGTCCGGTGTGGTGCCGTCGGAGGATCGCTCGATCCAGGACACCACCGAGCCGTCGCTGTAGGTCTGGATGGCCGGGAACGCCAGTTCACTCACGTGCGGCAGCGGCCCGACCTGCAGTTTGAACTCTCCGAATTCGCCGGGCCGGATCGAGACTCCGTCCTTCGCGGTGAAGGTGACGCTGGAGACGTAGTCGGTGACTTTGCCGCCGTGCCCGTTGTCCACAGGCGTCCCCAGGGTTGTACGCTTCTGCGTCACATCCCATCCGGCGACAGCTTCATTGCGCACCACCGCCAGCGGATGATCCTGCGGCAGTGTGATTTCCAGCTTCACCGTGCCCGCCGTCGCCGACTCGGTCGGCACCCGCACCGTCACCACCGCGAACCCGCCCGGCTCGGCGTCGGGTGCGCTGACCCCGACATGCGCGGCGGCGGTCCCGGCTCCTGCGAGTCCGAGTCCGGCCACCAGCACCGTGCCGGCGATCAACCGTGCGAATGTCACTGTGTTTCTTCCTGTTCTGTAGAGTCGGCGAGCCCCGCGACCACCGCGATGGCCCGCCCTTCATGTGCGATGACAACCGGTGCCGTATGCCCGGCGAGACGAATCCGCGCCTGCGACAGCGGCTCGGTGGTGCCGACGAACGGCAGCGGTGCTCCCAGGTGAGCGCTCACCGGATCACCAGCGGGTGCGTCGGCGAGGGCCTCCGCGGTGACGGATCCAAGGATCTCGGCCACGACGGTCGGACCGGATACCCTGCGCTGCAATACAACCGGCAAGACCGCACCGTTTCCGAGCAATGCCCGGGCCTCGGCCACCGTCGCCCCGGAAGGCACAGCGGCCAGGTCGGCGTCCCGATCGAGATCGCCCAGCACGTCACCGACCGTCGGCCCGCTCGCCCCCGTGGTGAGCGGGAATCCCAAGCTCCCCAGCCATTCATCGTTGTAGTACTTGGACAGATACGCCCGCCCCGAGTCCGGCGCGACGACCACGACCACGTCCTCGGGCCCCAGCGTCCGCGCCGTCCGCAGCGCCGCCGCGATGGCCGTCCCCGACGAACCGCCGAGCAGCAGCCCCTCCTCCCGCGCGATCCGATGCAGTACCCGAATGGCTTCGGCATCGGCGATCCGCTCGATCCCGTCCACCACCTCCGTGTGATACGACTCCGGCCATTCATCGGCGGCCGTCTCCGGGTGCAGGAAGTGCCCGACCGCCTCGACGTACCAGATCCGCCCGTCCCCACCGCCGTACACGGAGGTCACCGGGTCCGCCCCGATCACTCGGACCGCACCGCCCGACGCCTCCTTCAGATACTCCCCGGTCCCGGTGATGGTTCCGCCGGTCCCGACCCCCGCCACGAAATGCGTGATGCGCCCGCCGGTCTGATCCCAGATCTCGGGTCCGGTGGTGGCCTTGTGCGCGGCGGGGTTGGCGGGATTGTCGTACTGTCCCGCGAACCAGGCCCCCGGAATCTCCTCGGTCAGCCGCAACGCAACCGACCGCAGATGCTCGGGATGATCGACCGGCCGCAGCCCGGGCGTCTCGTGCACTTCCGCCCCGTGTGCCCGCAGCAGCGCCTTCTTCTCCGCGCTCACCCGATCCGGCACCACGACCACCGTCCGGTACCCGCGTGCCGCCGCCAGCGCCGCCAGCCCGAGCCCGGTATTCCCGGAACTGGCCTCCACCACCGTCCCGCCGGGCCGCAGTTCCCCGGCCCGCTCAGCGGCCAGCAGCATGCCGAGCGCGGCCCGATCCTTCACGCTCCCACCGGGATTGAGGTATTCGAGCTTCACGTACACGGTGGCCGAGATGTCGTCGACCACTCGGTTCAGCCGCACCAGCGGGGTGTTCCCGATGGCCTCGGCGACGGAGTCGTACACGCCCGCGGTGCGGGTGGAAACACCGGTCATGCGGCAGCCCTGCCTGTCTCGCCGAGCGCTGCGAACAGCTCCCGGCGCAGTCGTAGATACTCGGGGTCATCGTGATCACGTGGTCGGGGCAGCTCGATCGCCAAGTCCCGCACCACCTTTCCGGGTCGCGGCGTGAACACCACGACCCGGTCGGCCAGTCGCAGCGCCTCGTCCACGTCATGGGTGACCAGCACCGCGGTGAATCGGTCCCGCTCCCACAGCCGCGCGATCTCGCCTTGCAGGGTGGCGCGGGTGAGCGCGTCGAGCTTGCCGAGCGGCTCGTCGAGCAGGAACAGCCGCGGCCGGTTCACCAGCGCCCGCGCCAATGCCACCCGCTGTGCCATGCCGCCGGACAGCTGCGCCGGGTAGGAATCCCGGAAACCTTCCAACCCAACAAGTTCCAGCGCCTCAGCGACCTGGTTGCGCTCGGCGGCCAGCGTGCCTCGTGCCTGCGGACCCAGCGCCACATTCTGTTCGACGGTCCGCCACGGGTACAGCGTCGGATCTTGGAACATCAAGGCCCGGTGCGGATCCGGTGCCGTGATCAGCTCACCGTCGGCCCGCAGGGTGCCGCGCGAGGGCCGGTCCAGTCCGGCCAGCAGCCGCAGCAGCGTCGACTTCCCGCACCCGGACGGCCCCAGCAAGGCCACGAACTGCCCCGGCTCGATGCGCAGCGAGATATCGGTGAGCACCCGCAGTCGACCCAACTGCTGCGCCCGCGTCGGCTCCGGCGCGGGCCGCCCCAGCACCCGATCCAGCACGCTGCGCTTGCGTGCCCCGTCCACCGAGAACTGGTGCGACACACCGTCGATGTCGATCGCGATTCCGTCGCTCACCATCGCACCAGATCCTTCTGCCAGGCCAGCGCGCGATTGCGCACCCGCAGCAGTCCGCTGATCGCGGTGCAGCACACCACGATCATGATCACGATCGCGGCGTACATCCGCGGATACGCCGCCCACCCCTTCGTCCACTGGATGTACCAGCCCAGCCCGTTCTTCACCCCGAGCAGCTCCGCCACCGCGAGCGCCGTCAGCGAGGCGCACAATCCCATGAACAGCCCGGTGAAAATGCTCGGCAGCGCACCCGGCACCGCCACCCGCCAGATCAGGAAGCGATTCGACGCGCCGAGCGTCTGCGCCACATCGAAATACCCGCGGGCCACCCCCGACACACCGACCCGGGTCAGGAACGCCACCGGGAACCAGACACCCAGCGCCACCATGAACACACTGCCCAGATACGTGCTCGGGAACAGGATGAACACCACCGGCAGAATCGTCGCGGGCGGCACCGGCCCCAGCGTCAACAGAATCGGATGCGTCCAGTACGCGACGCTCCGCGCCCATCCGGTCGCGATACCGGTGAGCAGCCCGCCCACCGCGCCGATCGCGAAGCCGGTGATGAGCAGCAACAGCGAATGCCAGGTGCACGACAGCAGCAGCCCGCCGTCCTCCCAGAACACCAGCAGCATCTGCTGCGGCGACGCGAAATGCGGCGGCTCCAGCCAGCCGGTCTTGGCGGTGCTGTACTCCCACACCAGGATCCATGCCGCCAGCACCCCGAGCCATGGCGTCCAGTGCCGCAGCCGCACGGTCGCCTCCCGGCTGCGATAGGCGATTGCCGCCCAGGCGGTCAGCCCGAAGGCGATGGCGGCGAACAGGATTCCCGCCGCGGTCGGCGCGGCCGCGGTCAATCGGTCGGGGACGACGAGCGTCACCGCCGCCGTCAGCACCCACAGCGACCAGGCCGTCACGAACCCGAGCGTCGGCGAATACCGGACCACGGCGGGTCCCGCCGCCAGCTGCTCCGCCTCGGCGGCAACGCTTTCCGCCGGAGCGGTCGTCACCACGTCAAACCCAGATCCGCGAATACCTTGTCGGCCAGCACCCGCGAGTCGGTCTTGCGATCCAGATATCCGGTCTTGGCGAACTTCTCGATGCCCGGCGTGATCTCCGGCTTGAATTTCACCGCGGACGGGTTGTACCCGTAGGTCTTCAGCGTCGACTCGACGACCGTGAGATCCGCCGCCACATACTTGTTGTCCACCTCGAGCGCCGCGGTCTGCCCCAGATTCGCGCCCACCCAGCGGCTTCCCTCGGCCCAAGCCGTGACCAGCGCCCGCGCGGTATCCGGATCCTCGCGCAGCAGCCGCCCGTTGAGGGCCGTCGCGCAGCAGAACAACTGCCGGTTCGCGCCCTGCTGATTATTGGTGAGCTCGCGCGCCTTGCCTTTCAACGTGGGCAGCAACGCATTCGGATCGCTGCCCGCGACCGCCTGGATCTCGCCGCGTGTCAGCGCATCGCCAAGCTGATCGCCGGGAAACACCCGCCACTCCACGTCCTGACTCGGATTGATCCCCGCGTCCAGCAGATCCAGCGAGAAGAACGACATCGACGAATCGCCGATCGCGCCCACCCCGATGGTCTTGCCGCGCAACTCCGCCACCGACTTGATCGGGCTGTCGGGCGCCACGATGATCCGCAGGCACCCCTCGTGCAGCCCCGCCGCGAGCTTGGCGTCGATACCCTGCTCGATCGGCTTCAACCAGGAGAAGAAGATCCCCGGCGCGGCATCCAG
Organism: Nocardia sp. NPDC004722; assembly: GCF_053601505.1. Lineage (NCBI taxonomy): Bacteria > Bacillati > Actinomycetota > Actinomycetes > Mycobacteriales > Nocardiaceae > Nocardia > Nocardia sp. NPDC004722. The sequence goes on along the minus strand of NZ_JBSGBY010000334.1, from coordinate 690 downwards.
CTTCCCCGCCCCGACCGCGTCCTTGATCTCATCGGCCCCGGTCTTGACCACCTCGACCTTCAACCCGTGCTTCTCGAAAATCCCCTGGTGCAGCGCCGCGAACAGCGGCGCTTCACACACCCCGCCCCCGAACCCGATCTTCAACGCCCGATTCACCGGCCCCGACCCGGGCGTCCGACGCGTGGTCAGCCAAGCCCCCAGCCCACCACCGGCCACCACCGTCGCGGCAATCCCCGCCCCCGCGAACAACTTCCGCCGCGACAGCGTCGGAACCTCCAGCTCCGCAGGCGCTCCCAAGTCCTCCGACTCGTCCGCCTCGCGCCCCGCGGCGCCCTGCTCGTTCTCGCCCGCCATCGCCGCAACCCTCCATCGTCGCACCGCGCCCCGCACCCTCTATTCGGTGCCGAACGCCTCGACGTCAGATTCGCAAAGCGACCCACCCGCGAACAGATTTCCCCTCACCACGAACACAAGTCCCCGCCAACGCAAAAGAGGCGAGGACCACATGGTCCTCGCCTCTCATCCGAGCCGCCCAGGGGAATCGAACCCCTGACCTTTTCATTACGAGTGAAGCGCTCTACCGACTGAGCTAGGGCGGCGTGCCTTCCGGCGGTGCGAGTCTATCGTCTTGTGCCCGAATCGCGAAAACGGGTGCCCGGGGTGATCCGCGACACGCCGGTGGTCAGGCGG
>NZ_JBSGBY010000333.1:0-9268 GCF_053601505.1 Nocardia sp. NPDC004722 | reverse complement strand
CGAAGGTGTGGCCGCCGCGCGCACCGAGATGCAGGCCCTCTGGGGCGAGCGTCGCGCGCCCGAGGTCCGCACCCTGCCGCCCAGCGTGCCCCGCGAACAGCTCATGGAGCTGGCTCGCCGCCACGGCATCGTGCAGAGCCCCACCAAGGTGGTCATCGGCATCGGCGAATCCGAACTGCAGCCGATCGTCCTGGACTTCGGCTCCGACCCGCACTTCATGGTTTTCTCCGAAGTCGAGTCCGGTAAGACCACGGTGCTGCGCAACATCATTCGCGGCCTGGCCGAGAGCTCCAACGCCGACACCGCCCGCGTCATCCTCATCGACTACCGGCGCACCCTGCTCGGCGTGCTGGAGGGCGATCAGCTGGCCGGGTATTCGACGTCCTCGCAGACCTGCGGCGGGATGGTCAAGGAGGTCGTCAACTACCTGTCCAAGCGCATCCCCGGCTCCGACATCACTCCCCAGCAGCTGCGTGACCGCGACTGGTGGAGCGGCCCGGAGATCTACGTCGTCGTCGACGACTACGACATGGTCGTCGCGGGCGGAAACCCCTTGGGCGCCTTGGTGGAACTGCTCCCGCAGGCGCGCGACATCGGCCTGCACGTCATCATCTCCCGCAACATGGGCGGCATCTCCCGCGCCCTCTACGACCAGGTCCTCGGCTCCATGAAGAACCTGTCGGTCCCGGCATTGCTCATGAGCGGCTCCCGCGACGAGGGCAAGCTCATCGGAGACATCCGCCCGATGCGCCTGCCCCCCGGCCGAGGCATCCTCTGGTCCCGCTCCCGCGGCGACGAAATGATCCAAATCGCCGACCTCCCCGCCCTGTAATCACTTGCGGGACAGGGGGAACAAATGAACATCGGCCCCGGCTCGATACTCGGCGGCTACCGCATCGAACGCGCACTCGGCAGCGGCGGGATGGGCACGGTCTACCTGGCCGCCCACCCCGCCCTACCCCGCCGCGACGCCATCAAGGTCCTCTGGCCCCACCTGGCCACCGACCCGGAGTTCCGCGCCCGCTTCGACCGCGAAGCGAATCTGGCTGCGACCCTGGATCATCCGAACATCGTCGCGGTCCACAACAGGGGCGAGGACCAGGGCTGCCTGTGGATCGCTCTCCAGTACGTCGCGGGCACCGACGCCGCGACCGCCCAAAACCACGACCCAGCCTCCATGACCCCGATGCGGGTCCTGCACATCATCACCGAAATCGGCAAGGCTCTGGACCACGCCCACCACCACGGCATGCTCCACCGCGACATCAAACCCGCGAACTTCCTGTTGGCCCCTCAGCCTCACGGTCCCGAACGAGTCCTGCTGGCTGACTTCGGAATTGCCAAACCCACCGACGGCTCCACCGAACTGACCCGCACCGGCGCCTTCATGGCCACCGTCGCCTTCGCCTCCCCCGAACAACTCTCGGCCGGCAAACTCGACCCCCGCAGCGACCAATACAGCCTCGCCTGCTCCTTCTACCGCCTCCTGGTGGGCCAAAACCCCTACCCCGGCACCGAAGCGCTGAACGTGATGCTCGCCCACCTCAACGAGCCACCGCCCCGCATCACCGCCCTCCGCCCCCAACTGCCGCAGGCTCTCGACAACGTCCTGGCCCGGGCGCTGGCCAAGGACCCGTCCCAGAGATTCACCAGCTGCCTCGAATTCACCACCGCGGCAACCGAAGCCATGTCCGGCGCACCGGCGCGAACCGCCGTCACGGTGCGAGCGCCTGCCCCGGCCCGGCCCATCGACGCCGCGCCCGGTGTCCGCTCGTTCTCCGATCTGCTGAGCAACGTCGGCGGTGCCGAGCCAGGCTCGAATCGGACGTCCGATCCACGCTCGTTCGCGGGTCTGCTCTCCAACGTCGCCTCGCGTGAACCGGCGCCGCGCCCCAGGGCGGAGGATCTCGCCCCGGGCCGGTCGTGGAATGTCGGATCGGCGGTACTCGCGGTGCGCCTCGGGTTCATCGCGCTCTTCGCTCTGATCGCCCTCTTGATCATGTTGTTCCACTAGCCGTTTCGGCTCAGGTCGTGGGTGCGGGGCCGGGTTCGGCGACCACGCCCGGGTGGGGGCGGAGGAAGGGGGTGTGGGGGAGGGGCCAGGAGAGGGTGGGGGTTACTGCGAGGGTGAGGCGGGTGGGTTCGGCGGTGGGCGGGGTGTAGGGGCGGGTGGAGGTGTGGGGGGCGGTCCAGTCGGCGGTGGGGCGTTCGAAGAGGGCTCGGGAGGGGCCGGTGGCTTCGGGGCCGGCTATGCGGGCCAGGTGGAAGCCGGCTCGGCGGTAGTAGGCGTGGAGGGCCTCGTTGGTGGTCCAGGCGTCGAGGCGGACCCAGGTGCGGTGTTTTTGGCGGGCCAGGCAGGCGGCGTGGGCGAGGAGGGATTCGCCCAGGCGGAGGCCGGCGAAGCGGAGGTCGACGATCATGTAGTGGACGATCACGGCGTCGGCGAGTTCGCCGGGGGACCAGAGGTTTTCGTCGGCGCGGTCGTTGACGGTGATGGTGGCGGCCGGTTCGCCGTTGAGTTCGGCGATCCAGGTTTCGCCGTTGCGGACGGCGGTGGCCACGGACCGGACGAAGGTCTCGATGGGGAGACCTCGTCCGGTCCGCGTCCACTGGTCGCTGCCGCGTGCGGCCAGCCAGCTCGTACGTTGCAGCCGGAACCGGGTGACGGTTCCCAGATCCGAAAGCGTGGCCGGGCGCAGGTGCGGGGTCATGGCGCGCCGGGTAGCAGGGAATTGCCGAAGGAATGGGAATTTCCGGGCGGACAGGGAGCGCCCAGAGTTTTACGAATTATGTCCGTTCCCTCGTTGTCACCCAATTCGTATGCCAATCGGTTGCGGGCAGCAGTGGAACGATGCCGCGTCACTCGCGTGATGCGCTCGTGGTTGGCTCCGATGCGCAAATGATCGAGCAGGATCGTGCCGGGACCGACGCCGAGCAGCGCCGCCTCCTCCGCGGTGGCGGGGCGGGCGACGACGGTGTCGCGATGCGCGGTCTCGGCGAAACCCCGCGCGGCCAACCGCCGCGTGGTGCCCTCCGGAATGTCGTGCGGCGCGTCGATTCCGGTGGCCTCGGCCAGATCTCGCGGATAGAAGCTGACCTCCCACGACCAGGGCTCGTTGTCCAGGTACTGCATGATCGTGCGGGACACCACCCACTCGTCGCGCGCCACCCCCAGCCAGTGCGCCACCTCCGAACTGGCCGGTTCCATTCTGGCACTGAACTGTTTGGACGGCTGCCGCCCCGCCGCGCGCGCGATCTCCGAGAAGATGTCGTGCGCGGCCACCGGCCGGTCGGGCCGAATATGGTTCGTCACAACCGATTCCAGGACCTCCTGGCTGCGCACGATGGTGCCGCGCGAAGTCGCTGTGTAAACCAGGTTTTCGGCGACCAGGAGTTGAATCGCATTGCGAGCCGTCGTAATCGAGACCTGCATCTGCTCGGCCAACTCGTTGTGACTCGGTAGTCGATCGCCCGGTTCCCACTTGCCGGCGCGGATCTCCTCGCGGAGGAGGTCTGCGATCCGTTGATATCTCGGACCGTCCGCCATCTCGCTCCTCGGTTGTTGCTTCAAGGCTGTGAAGTCTACTCCGGTGGTACTACTGCCGTGTAAGGCTTGACAGCAGCATTCTGAGGTTTATTGTAATGAACGTCCTGAATGCGGTGTTGTTATACGTCGAAGAACGCGAGGCAACGTGGCAGGTTCGGAGACATCAAACACGGTCGTTGTGGCATTGCCCGACGTGTCCTGTTCTTATGTGGACATGGAGGCGCAGCCACTGGCTTCCGGCCTATTGCCGACCTCCGACCTACTCCTGCGCGCTTGTCGCGGGCACCGGGTCATCGGCGGACCCCTGCTGTGGTTCGCCCACGACCTCGCCGTGCTGCACGAGCGCCGAGTGGTCGGGCGGGGTGGCATCGGGCCGGAGACCGACCCGACCTCGATCATCGAAAACAAGCGCCGCCGAATCGAATTGGTCATGGCCATTGACGACTGGATCGTGCGCTCGGTTCCCCAGCATCGACTGGGTGCGACCTTGCATACCGAAACGGTCGGATCGGTCATCGATCGGCTCGCCGAGGCGTCGGTCCGTGCCCATCATGCGTTGATGACCCTTGACGCGAATGATGAAATGCTGCATGGCGCTTGGCACCATTTGGCTGAATTGTCCGACGCCTATGACGATCTCGTGCGCGATGTGCTCGCGGGTCGGCGTCGACTGCCCGCCTGGTAAATAGCGAACCCACTGCGCGGTCCGGGCCCGAGGGTGGCCCGGACCGCCATGTGTTTTGTACTAATTCACTTCGGCAAACGCGGAATCGCGTCGGTGAGTAGTTTTTCCGCTTTGCCGCAAGCGTCCGGAGAATTCGAAAGATCGGAAACTCTGATCTTCAACTGCTCGGCATTGTCTTTTTCGGTCGGGCGGACCAGATAGCTGAGCGAGCAGTCGCCCGCGGTCCGTGCACCGATGGCGAAGGTGGTGAACTCGCCGACCGGCACGGTGTCGTAGGTCCAGTCACCGCGATCCGGGCGCGACTCGTCGGCCAGGTCGATGCGCACCCAGCCCTCGCGGCCGATCGTGGTGCAGGCGTGCGGGGTGCGCTGATGATCGACGAGGTCGCCCGCGAGATCGTGAATCATGCTCTCCTGCACGACCGCACACGGATCCAGGCGCAGGATCGACGACGGCGGCAACTGCCGCTGCGGCGCGTAGTCGGTGAGCTGCTGGACCACCGCCAGCAGCGCCGCTTCGGAGGCGGCACAGGCGGATTCGGGCGGGGCGGCGGGGTCGAGCTCCTCGGCGGACATGCGCAGCGTGACCGGGACCGACGACTGCGTGACGACCGCGGTATCGCAGGTACTGCCCGCGGCCCCGGCGCTCAGGATGGGCGCCCAGCCCGCGGTGCGACCGGTCGGGGTCAGCTGATCGACACCGATCGCGTGATCGGGGATGTCGAAGGTGTAGTGGACTTTTCGCTGCGTCGAATCGACCACGGTGGTCGCGCAGCCGCCCTCGGGGGTGGACTCCGGATCGCCTGTACGGGTGCCCAGCTTGCCCGCCACCGACTTGTCGATGACCGCGCAGACATCCAGCAGGCGCAGCTCCGCCGCCGACAGATCCAGCGACGGGTCCTTGTGCGGCTGGGCGTGACCGCCGGTATCGGAGGAGCCGCTCAGACTCCACACCGTGCCACCGATCACCAGCAGGCCGACGGCCGCGGCGGACGCGATACCGACCGTGCGACGACGGCGACCGGCCAAGCGCGCCAACTGGTCCCGGTACCGGGTCTCCTGCTCACCGCTGGACGCCCACCATTCGGCGTCCACCCGATGCGCCTCGATGAAATCCAGAACTGGTTGCGGCCAAGCGGATTCCCCCGGGATGCGCTCGGCCTGCTCCAGCAGCTGCCGCGCCGACGGGCGCTGCGCGGGATCCGCCGCGAGGCAAGACTCCACGAGTTTGCGGAGTGAATGCGGGACCGCCGCCAAATCCGGCGAAGAGGACACCGTGCCGGTGGCGGCGAGCACCAGCAGCATGCCGAGCGCATAGACATCGGCGGCCGAGGTGACCGGCTGGCCCTCGGACTGCTCCGGAGCCTGGAAAGCGGCCGGGACCGAGTCGTCCACGGCGGCCCGCGGACTGGCGATCCCGAAGTCGATGAGGCGCGGACCCTCCGGGGTCAGCAGCACATTGCCGGGCTTGAGATTGCGGTGCACCAGCACCGCGCGATGCACCTCGATCAACGTGCTGGCCAGGCCGGTCGCGAGCAGCCGCAGCCCGGGCAGCGGCAGCGGACCGCAGCCCGCGATCACCGTCGCCAGATCCGGGGCGGGCACGTATTCGGTGGCCAGCCACGGGGTTTCGGCATCCGGATCGCTGTCCACCACCGTGGCCGTGTACGCGCCCGTCAGCTGCTTGCCGGTCTCCAGTTCGCGCTGGAACCTGGCCCGGAACTCCAGGTCATCGGTGTGCGCGCGGTGAATCTGCTTGACCGCCACCAGTTTCCCGGTCGGCGTCCGGCCCAGCAGCACCCGGCCCATACCGCCGGTGCCGATCACGGCGATCATGTGGTGCGGGCCGATCCAGCGCGGATCGTCGGGCAGCAGCGCCTTCATCGCTCACCCGCCATGATCGCGTACTGCGCCGCCGCCAACTGCCGGACATCGGTGTCGGTATTGCTGTAGACCGTGGCCACATACTCGCCGCGGGTCACCACACAGCGATACCTGCGGGCCGACAGCGATTTCGGGTCCGGGCGGGTCGCCTCCGAGCAGCGGGCGCCGGGCAGGGCATTACGCATCCAGGTGTACTCCGAGTTCTCCGGGTCATCGGACAGCCAGCCGGCGTACGACTGGGCGGACTTCGAATCGCGCATCCGATACAGGTATTTGTCGTGCGAGACCGCCAGCGCGGTCACGCCGTAGCCGGACAGCGTGCTCAGCTTGCGGGCCGGTTCGGCGGCGAGCGCCGCGAAGGCGCGAACACCGAAGGCGGCGAAGGACTTCGGATCCGCCAGCGGGTCGCCGGTGCGGACCAGCCGCGTCAACAGGCCATCCGGGTCGAGCCCGATCGTCGCCGGATCCGGCACCGGCGCGGCATCGAACCCGGTCAACTGCGCCACCTGCTTGCGATAGGTGGCGCTCACCAGATCGGCCAGCCGTCCCGGATCCGGCTCGGGTAACTCCGCGTACACCCGGATCACCACGTTCTTCCACGCCAGCAGACTGCCGATCGAGGCGACCCCCGGCCGCCAATGACTCAGCGCGGACGGGAAGTCCGCCAACGGGATCGGCGCGTTCTCGGGACTCGCCTCGAAATCCACCCGCGCCATCTCCGCCGCGGCCGCCTTCGCCGCGGCATCGTCGCGGAACGCGGTGAGCGCCACGGCCAGATACTTCACCGGCGGCCCTTGAATATCAGCACTCCGATTCGCCGCCGCCAGCCCGAACGACCCGGCCACCCCGAACGCACGCCCCGCACCCCGCTGCGCCGCCGAGAACGCGGCCTCATGCCAGCCACGATCATCCGCCGACACCCCACCCCCGCGTAGAGAGGTCAGCTCGGCATCGACCTCCGCCGGGAACACGATATGGTCGGCCAGGCGCAGCGACTCGGCCAGAATTCCCCGAATCCGACTCGGCCGCCGATCGAAATCATTCTGTCCCGCCGCGGTCGAATACGGCCCGTAATCAGCTGCCCCAGCATCATTCCCGCAAGCCGTGGCCACAACGAGCAGTACGACACCCATTCCGGCAACCGACAATCGCCGGAACCACAGACGCATGCGTTTCAACCCTCATCACCGGACAGCAGCGGGCCGCCGAACCATTCGCTCCCGCACGCGCCGAACAGGCGGCGCTCGAGCCACAAGTTAGCACCGGTCGGGTGCTATGTCATGTGCGGGCGAGGGGACTGAACTCGATGCCGCTGAACGGATTCGATTCAGCCTCGATAGCGGCGGTGGTCGGCGGAGAAGTCGTCGGCGACCGTGGCCGCCAATTCGACGTAGGCGCGCTTGGTGGGCTTGCTCAGGCGGTGGAGGTCGATCTCCGCGCCCTCGCCGAGGTGGGAGTCGTAGGGGATGATGTGGACCGCTCGGCAACGGGAGAGGAAATAGTCGCGGAGTTGGTTGATGCCCACGCTGGGGGCGCCGGGGCGGGGGAGGTTGATGACCACGACCGCGTTGCGGACCAGGTGGTCGTGGCCGTGCAGGGACAGCCAGTCGAGGGTGGCGGCGGCGCTGCGGGCGCCGTCGATGGCGGAGGACGAGATCAGGACCAAGGAGTGGGCCAGGTCCAGGACGCCCGCCATGGCCGAATGCATGAGGCCGGTGCCGCAGTCGGTGAGGATGATGTTGTAGAAGCGCTGGAGAATTCGCGCGACAGCGCGGTACTCGTCCTCGCTGAACGCCTCGGAAGCCGCCGGATCTCGTTCGCTGGCCAGCACTTCCAGACGGCTGCTGCCCTGCGAAGTATGGCGGCGCACGTCCGAATACCGCTGAATGTGCTCGTCCAGCAGTAAATCCCGGACCGTGGAGCGGGTTTGCAATGGGACGCGCTGCGACAGGGTGCCGAAGTCCGGATTCGCGTCGACCGCGATGACCCGGTCGCCCCGAATGGAGGAGAAAATCGAACCCAGGCCCATCGTGGTGGTGGTCTTGCCGACGCCGCCCTTCAGCGACAGCACCGCGATTCGGTAATCACCGCGCACGGGCTGGCGAATGCGCGCCACCAACTCCTGCAGCCGGCGCTCCTCCGCGGACATACCGGGATTGATCGCGCCACCGGACATGTGGTGAACCGCGCGACGCCAACCGGAATCGGGGGCCTTCTTGGCCTTGCGGAACGGGACGTCATCCAGCGAAGGGGCGGTCCCGCCGGGACCGTTCGTGCCCCACTGCGCGCCGTACCCGGGCTGGCCCTGCGGGCCGGGGCCGTACTGGCCGGTCGCCGGGCCGGACTGCGGGCCGTGCTGGCCCGGTGCGAAGTTCGAATTCGGCACCGCACCACCGGAATAGCCCGCAGGCTGTTCCGAACCCTGCGCGGCCCACTGCCCTTGACCAGGATCGCCCTGCTGGTACCCCGGTGCCTGCTGTCCCGGTGCGGCGGGCGCAGCCCACGGCATCTGCCCGGGTGCGCCGACCTGCCCGGCACCCTCGTGACCGGGTGCGTATGTGTCGGGTCCCGGCGCGGGCGAGTACGGCGCGCCTTGCTGCGGCGCGGGTCCCTGCCCGGACTGCTGACCCGGTACACCCCACGGCGTTCCGGTCTGGCCTTGCTGTCCGGACGCGTCCGGACCCCAATTCGATTGAGCGGGTGCGATATTGCCCGGCATGCCCACGCCGGTCGGCGCGGTACCGAGCCCGTGAGGACCGGTCAGTCCAGCCGCGGCGGCCTCGGACATCGGGGCATTCGCCCACGGATTCGCATCCGGATCGATGGCATCCTGTGAGCCTTCGGCTGGCGGCACGAACGGATTCTGCTGCTGCGCAGCGACGCTCGGCGCAGCCGGAGCCTGACCATGTTGCACGGGGGCTGTGCCCGGGATGGGCGGCTGCGGCGGCGTCCAGTAGCCACCGGTCGGCGGATGCGGAGCCTGGCTCGGAACCTGCGGGATGGGACCCGAACCCTGTGGACCGGGGCCCGACCCCTGTGGAATGGGACCAGGGGCCTGCGGGGCCGAGTTCGGGACCTGCGGAATGGGGCCGGATCCCTGCGGACCGGACCACTGCGGAATGGGGCCGGATCCCTGCGGACCGGTCCGCAGTG
>NZ_JBSGBY010000332.1:0-9289 GCF_053601505.1 Nocardia sp. NPDC004722 | reverse complement strand
GCCAGATCGTGGGGTCGCGCCGCACCGCGCTGCACCCGATCGGCGGGCTCGACGATCACGCGTATGTGCTTGCCGACGCTGGCATTTCGACGCTCATCCTGGATCCGGTGCCCGCGTTCGTGCAGCGGGCGCGGGAACTGGTCGACATGGTGCCGGGCCTGACCAAGGTCCTGGTGCTGGGTCCGGTGCCCGAGGCGCTCGCCGACTGCGGCGTCGACATTCTCGCCACCGCGGACAAGTACGAGCCGCGCGAGGTGAAGGCGGTCGAACTGCTGCCCTCGGATGTCATCTCGATCAGCTACACCGGCGGCACCACCGGCAAGCCCAAGGGTGTCATCGGCACCGCGCTGACCATGAACACCATGACGCAGATCCAGCTCTCGGAGTGGGAGTGGCCGCGGCATCCGAAGTTCCTGATCTGCACGCCGCTCTCGCACGCGGGCGCGGCGTTCTTCCTGCCGACGGTGTTGCTGGGCGGGCAGTGCGTGGTGCTGCCGCGCTTCGACGCCGGGGAAGTGCTGCGCGCCATCGAGGAGCACAAGATCTCCTCGACGATGCTGGTGCCGTCGATGCTGTACGCGCTGCTGGATCATCCGGATTCGCGCACCCGGGATCTGTCCTCGCTCGAGACCGTCTACTACGGTGCCGCGGCGATCGACCCGAATCGGTTGCAGGAGGCCATCGATCGGTTCGGGCCGATCTTCGCCCAGTACTTCGGGCAGTCCGAGGCGCCGATGGCGATCAGTTACCTGGCCAAGGACGAGCACGACAAGGAGCGGCTGACCTCCTGCGGGCGGCCCTCCACCGCGGTGCGGGTCGCGCTGCTCGATCCCGAGGACAACGAGGTCGCGCAGGGTGAGGTCGGCGAGATCTGTGTCTCCGGACCGCTGTTGGCGGCCGGGTACCTGAATCTGCCCGAGGTCACCGCGGATACGTTCAAGAACGGCTGGCTGCGCACCGGCGATCTGGCGCGGCAGGACGAGGACGGGTTCCTGTTCATCGTCGGCCGGTCCAAGGACATGGTCGTCACCGGCGGGTTCAACGTCTTCCCGCGCGAGGTGGAAGACGTTGTGTCCGAACACCCGAAGGTGCTGACCGTCGCGGTGGTCGGCGTGCCCGACGCGCATTGGGGCGAGGCCGTGACCGCGGTGCTGGTGCTCGACGCCGAGACCGCCGCCGACCCGGCCGCGATCGAGGTGGTCACCGCCGAGATCCAGGCCGCGGTCAAGCAGCGCAAGGGTTCGGTGCAGGTGCCCAAGCATGTCCTCGTGATCGAGGAGCTGCCGCTGACGGGTCTGGGCAAGCCGGACAAGAAGGCCATCCGGGTGCTCGCGGCCGAGCGCCTCGGCCTGGCCTGATAGCCACGGGGGCGCTCGGCTAGGCGAACTTGCGGGTTCGCAATAGCCGAGCGCCCTTGCGGACGGCGTCGATACCGGACTCGATGACCGCGCGAGTCACGAAGTGCCCCACCGCCGTTGCCACGAACATGGCGGTGATCACCACCGGCGCCCAATGCCAGCTCAGCGCCAGCAGCATCCGATCGAGGGTGCCGCGCGGCTGCACCACCGGCTCCCAACTGTTCAGGCGCACCCAGCGGCCCAGGAAAACGCCTACCGCGCACAGCAGATGGACCGTCAGCCGCGCCGGGAAGCGCCACACGCCCAGACCCCTCGCGGTCAGGAAGCGGTCCAATTCGGCCAGCACCAGGTAGTAGGCCACGAATCCGGAGATGATGAACGCCCCGTACACGGGCAGGATCGTGGTCACCACCGGGCCGTTGCCCGCGGCGCGGATGTCGTCGCGCAGGTGCACCAGATCGGTCACCACGTATGGCGCGTTCGGCAGAAACAGCAGCAGCAGCGCCACCCCGCCCCAGCGGAAGGGCGACAGCGACAGCCCTCGTTCGTCCTCGGGTTCGCCGCGGAACACCAGCAGTGCCAAAGCTACCGGGATCCAAGCCAATACGGTGTTCCACACCATCCAGAGCAGATCTCGGTCCAGCACCCCTGCCAGGCTCGGCGCGACCGTCTTCACCGGGTCCATTCGTTCATGATGCAGACCGATAGCCACGCCGTCACGCGGTCGCCGCCACCTTCACCGAATCCACACATTTCGCCCGCTCGAGGCGTGTTTCCGCGAAACCCTGGTCGACAGGTGGCGACCAGCTGTTTTACGATCGTATTATGCGGCCGTGGGATATGAGATTCCCGAGTGGGCCCTGGACGTCGCGGACCGACTCGGCATTGCGCCCGAGGAGATCATGCGGGTCCTGACCGGTCCGGGCCGACGCTGGCCGCGGTCGGTGCGCGGGACGGGCGGACTACCCGCCCTCATGATCATCGGCCGCACCGGCGGCGGGCAGCCGCTGGCGGTGGTGGTACGACCGCTGTCGCAGTGGGACCAGCAGGTCGTCGGCGTGACGCCGGTGACGGGCCGGCTCCTCGCCCAGTTCGAACAATGGGAGGCGGACCATGAATGACTATCCCGACCACGGCTACCCGCACACGGCCGACGAAGCCCGGGATTTCCTCGCGAACCTGACCTTCGACGAGGACGCCCCCGAACCCGACCTCCCCGGTCCCGACACCCCTGTCACCGTGTTGCGCACCGTGCGGCTGCCGTACGCGATGGATCAGCGTATCCGCGCCGAAGCCGACCAGCGCGGGGTCAGCATGTCGGATCTGATCCGCGACTTCCTAACCATCGAACTGGCCGCCCTCGACGACGACACCCCCATCAGCCGCGCCGACGCCCGCCGCGCCCTGTCGGCCGCCCTGGCCAATCTCTCACCCCTGCACGGCAACCCGACCTGACCACCCGAACACGACGAATCGCCCGGGCACCTTTTCCGGTGCCCGGGCGATTTCACGAACGTGGGAGCTTTAGGCGAACTTGATCTCGAGCCCGATACCGAGAATCGAGATGAGCCAGATCAGGCCGAGGAAGATGGTGATTCGATCGAGATTCTTCTCCACCACCGTCGACCCCGACAGGCTCGACTGCACGCCACCACCGAAGAGGCTGGACAGACCTCCGCCCTTGGCGCGGTGCAACAGCACCAGCAGCACCAGCAGCACGCTGGTGATAACGAGGAGGATATCCAGGAACATCCGCATGGCCGACAGTCTAAGCGGTTGGTACCCCAGTACCCGAATCAGGCCACGATGTGAGACGGCACAGCACCCGCCGCGAGCCTTCCGCAGGTCGATCATGAAGTTCCCGGCATGATTGCCGCATGACAACCGTGCCCGGCCAGCCAGGGGAATCCGAACTCCGTCCGGGCTTCGCCCCGGAATGCCGCCTCGTGCCGGAATCCAAGCGGTACGCGTCGAAAGTGGTGCGCGATCTGCGCTACGACGGTGATCTCACCATCGCCATTCAGGGCCGGGGCTTTTCGTACGCCAATGTAGTGTTCCGCCGCCCGGCGGGCTTCCGGGTCCTGGACGAGGGCGACCTCACCGAGTACTGGAACACCTACTCCCAACCCAACGGGTGACGCTGGCTCCCGTGTGCGTGGGAGGCGCGAGAGCATGCCCGGCGCCGTGGCATTCGGTAGCCAATCGCGGCGGGTGTGGCGGGTTCGATCGGCTGCTAGCCGGTGGCGATCTCGACGGACGCCCGTCCTTCGGCGAAGGCCGGAGAGCCCACCTCGACGGTGATCACGACCAGCCCAGGCACCGCGTCCTCGGCGATCCTCAGGCCGGTGGAAAGCAGTTTGAACCCACCTGGCGAAACATCGAGGTTCACCTCGCCTGCCCATGTGCGCCGGTCAGACGACAGGGTTCCCTGGCAACCGCCGCCGGCAAGGTTGTCCCAAAGCCACCTGCTCGCAATGGGGGTGTGTAGTGAAACCGCCTCCGGCACAGTAATTCTGACCGTCTCGCGGCCGACAGGTTCGGTGCCGGTGTTGAGGATGACCAGACCGGCGTAGACCAGCTCATCGCCAGGGTGAACCGCGCTGGGATTCTGCGGCCGAATCGTGAGCCGACGGCCAACCTGCGATTTGAGACCGCGGGTGGGGTCCTGCCAAGGCGAGGGATCTTGAAGAGCTTGCCATCTCGTCATCTACACACCCCACCATGACCACCAGGCCCAGCGCTCGTGGCGGCGGAATCGGCGTGAGCCCACCTCGTGATCGCGGGGATGGGAACCGCCTTGTGGGAGGTCAGCTTTCGGGTGGGCGGGTTGCGGTGTGGGCGGCGTAGACGGCGAGCATGTCTTCGATGAGGCGGAGGACGGAGGTGTCGAGGTCGGGGCGGGGGTAGACGCCTCGGACTACGGCTTCGCCGGAAAAGACGTGCAGGAGCATGAAGAAGAGGGGTTCTCGGACGTGGGTGGGGAAGTCGGCCAGGAGGCCGGTGCGTTCGAGGGTGGCGACTATTTCGCGGTAGTAGTTGTCGGCGATGGGGGCTATGCGGGCGCGGAGGTCGGCGTCGGAGCGGGCGGCGAGGAAGATTTCGCGCAGGGCGTGGGTGAGGTTGGATTGTTGAGCGTGGCGGAGGAAGCGCAGGGCCACGTCGAGGGGATTGTCTTGGGCGCCCAGGTGTTCCATGGTGACGGCGTAGCCGATGAGTTGACGGTCGAAGACTTCCTCGGCGGTACGGACGATCAGGTCCAGGCGAGTGTCGAACTGGCGGAACATGGCGCCGGCGGAGAGGCCGGCGCGGCCGCAGATCTCCTGCACGGTGGTGCGTTGATAGCCGACCTCTCCGATGGCCGCGATGGTCGCGTCGACCAGCTTGGCCACGGTGGCTGCCCGGCGCTCCTGCTGGGTGCGCCGCGGGCGGGAAACTTCACTCACGAGCGACCATCCTGCCCGCTGCGGGGCACGCAGCAAACATCCGGCCCGACGTGACCGTTGACACACCGCGATCCGGCGTCATATTGTCTGGGCCAGTCACTTAGAAAACAACCGCTTCCTAACTTCGGGGCGGGTGCTCGGCCGCCGCAGCGGCCCGGAGGAGTTCGATATGGCAGGCGGAACCAGGACGATCGCCACGGCGTGCGCGGTGGTCGTGACCGGGCTGAGTGTGGCGGTGTGCCCGGCGGTGACCGGGACGGGTGCGGCGGGTCCGGTCGTGGTGCAGCCCGCGCTGCCGTTCCCGACACCGCCCGCCCCGCCCTATCTGGATCCCGGCTTCTATCAACCCGATCCGGCGCGGGTCGCGGCCGCGCAGCCCGGGGAGATCCTGGCCGCACGGCAGGTGAATCTGGCGAATGTGTGGCTGCTGCCGCTCAACGCGAACGCCTGGCAACTGTCGTATCGCAGCACCGATACGCGTGGGGAGCCGATCGCGGCGGTGGCCACCCTGGTGGTGCCGCATCGGGCCGCGCCGAGCGGGCAGCGCGGGTTGGTCTCGTTCCAGATGGCCGAGGATTCGCTGTCGGTCAACTGCGCGCCGTCCTACTCGTTGCAGATGGGGTCGCTGCCCAATCCGCTCAATCCGGTGACCGAGGCCGAGTTCGTCGAGGTGCAGGCCATGCTGCAGCTCGGGCACGCGGTGGTGATCCCCGATCACGAGGGACCGAACGCGGCGTACGCGGTGGGACCGCTGGGCGGGCGGATCACCCTCGACGGGATCCGCGCCGCGGAGGGCTTCGATCCGGCGGGGTTGGCGGGCACCGATACTCGCGTCACCATGTGGGGGTATTCCGGGGGCGCGATCCCGACCGCGCACGCCGCCGAACTGGCACCCACCTACGCGCCGGAGTTGAATCTGGTCGGGTCGGCGACCGGCGGTCTGATGGCCGATATCCGCACCGCCATCGACTACAACAACGGCACGTCGACGTTCGGTGGCGCGGTGCTGGGCGGCTTGTTCGGGGTGGCACGGGAGTACCCGCAGGTGAACCGATTCATCGACGAGCACATGAACCCGCTGGGCAAGGCGGCCCGGCTGGTACACGAAAACCAGTGTGTGGCTTTGCAGTTCGCGGCGTTCCCGTTCGTGAACATCAAGGGGCTGTTCGATTATCCGGGCGATCCCATGCGGGCCCCGGAGATGCAGCCGGTCCTCGACGAGCTCAGCCTCGGCCATCGCGGCACCCCGCGCGCACCGCTCTACATCTACGAGGGCACCTTCGACGAGGTGATGCCGCTCAACGCCGTGAACAACACCTACGACATCTACTGTCAGGACCCGAACGCCCGCGTGCAGTACACGCGGGACCTGTTCAGCGAGCACGGGATCGCGGCGGTCTCGAATACGGCCAGTGCCGCCATGTGGCTCGACGACCGGCTCAACGGCGTGCCCGCGCCGCAGGGCTGCCACAACCGGGACGTGTATTCCGGGATCCTGGATCCGGGTGCGATCGGCGCCTTCGTCAACGCGATCGGCCAGACGCTCGCGTCGGCGCTCGGGATGCCGGTGTAGTCGCCGTACGATCGGCCTCATGCCAGCAACTCGTGTGGGGGTTCTGCTCGCGCTGTCGATGCTCGCCGCCGCATGTTCGGCCACCGGCAGCGAATCCGGGACGCCGTCGGCGGCGCTCATGGGTCATTCCTTCGTCTCGACCGCGGTATCGGGAACCGCGATCCCCGGCGGCGGGCCGCTGACGCTGAATTTCACCGACGGCCGCATCAGCGCCACCGCGGGCTGCAACACCATGACCGGACGCGTTGACCTGCAAGGCAATACGCTGCAGGTCGGCGAGCTGGCCTCCACCCTGATGGCCTGCCCGGGTGACACGGCGGGCGCGGACGGCTGGCAGGACGGCCTGCTGCGCTCCCAGCCCACCTGGACGCTGGTCGGCGACACGCTCACATTGAAGGGCAACGGGTCGACGGTGACCCTGCGCGACCGCAAGTCCGTGCACCCGGACAAGCCGCTGACCGGCACCACCTGGATCGTCACCGCGCTGCTGCGCCCCGACGCCGAGGTCCGTTCCACCGCGCTCGACGAGGCCCGTCCCGCCCTGACCCTCGGCCCCGACGGCAAGGTCTCCGGCAGCGCCGGGTGCAACACCATGACCGGCACCGCCGCCATCGACGGCGACGACGTCACCTTCCAACTCGCCACCACCCGCATGGCCTGCGCCCCGCCGGTGATGGAGGTCGAACAGCAGGTGTTGCAGGCCCTCGACGGAAAAACCAAGGCCAGCATCGATTCCGACGAGCTGACCTTGCGCAACAGCGGCAACAACACCGGCCTGAAACTGCGCGCCGAGTGACCCGGCCGCTTACGCGGGCACCGTCACGCAGAACGGGTGCCCCGAGGGATCCAGCAGCACACGCCATTTCGCGGGCGCGGGCTGCGTATCGGGTTTGCGGGCCCCGAGTGCGAGCGCGGCCGCTTCCGCCGCGTCGAGATCCTCGACGAACAAGTCCAGATGCGCCTGTTTGGGCACGCTGTCAGCGGGCCAGTCCGGCGGCCGATAGTTCTCGACCCGCTCGACGGTGAGCATCACCCCGCGCGCCCGCAGGGCCACCAGATCCGGGGTTTCGACGACCACCTCGAGCTCGAGCAGCGCGGAGTAGAACCGCCCCAGCGCGATCGGATCATCACTGTCGAGCGCGATGGCTCCCAGGCGTGCGATGGCCATGGCTCAGAATCCGGGCATCCGGTCGGCGGTGGTACGCACGGGAGCACCGAAATCGGTGGGCGTGACGATGGGCTGTGCGGAACTGGGCATATCGCCTCCCGGGGGGATGGTGAGCGAGCAGGTCCGATCTTGCTGAACCGTCAACTGCCCGTCGGTATTCCACCGCGGCCCGGGGCGTCGTGTGCGGTCGAGGCTGGGTGCGAACCGGGTCCCGGGTTGCCGAACGGGTGGGCGCTGTAGGCCGCCGAGCCGATGATCAATGCGATCACGGCCGCGATGAGCGCGGCCACCGTCCAGCGATGACGCCGTGGCTCGGGTGCGTCCGGCGGGTAGCCCGCCCCTGTTCCGCCCACCGGTGACTCCTCCCCCAGCCTGACCGTCGTTCGCGAACGATAGTCGAGAACCCGCCCCGCGTCGATCGTAGGGGGGACCTCGAAAATCGTTGTCCCGCAGCCATGCTGGGGATCGGGGTCACTTCTCGTGGTACATGTACCAGACCGCGACCGTGGCGATCACGGTGACGAGCACCGCCAGCAGCGCGAGTATCGGGTTGAACGGGTAGATCGATGTCTGCGAGCCCATCGTGCACACTCCCTCGCCTCATCCCCGACCTGGCCGCCCGCGTCGTGGCGACCTGCCGGGTGTCGTGCTGCGCTTTCGATTGTCACCCGCCGCGTTGCCGCCTGATGTCGGATCGGTGGCGGCGTTGCGAAAATCGTTGTCGTGGCAAGCGGCACGCGGGCTACCGTGCCGGGGCATGGAGAGAGATTTTCTGAATGTGGTGGATGTGGAGGCCACCTGCTGGGAGGGGCCGAATCCGCCGGGGCAGCCCAACGAGATCATCGAGATCGGTGTCTGTGTGCTCGATCTGCGGACGCGGGAGCGGGTGGGCAGGCACAGTATTCTGGTGCGGCCCGAGCATTCGCAGGTCAGTGAGTTCTGTACGCGGTTGACGACCTTGACGCCCGCGCAGGTGGCGGGCGGGATCACCTTCGCCGAGGCATGCGCCTTGCTGCGCAGGGAGTTCCGGGCGGATTCGCGGCCGTGGGCCAGCTGGGGCGACTACGCCCGCAAACAGTTCCAGGCGCAGTGCACCGGCACCGTGACGGCGTATCCGTTCGGCGGCCGCCACACCAATGCCAAGCGGGTGTTCTCCGAGGCGCGCGGCTCGCGTCGGAGGTTCGGGATGGCGGAGGCGTTGCGGGCGGCGGGGCTGCCCCTGGAAGGCACGCATCATCGCGGCGGGGACGATGCCTGGAACATCGCGGCGCTGATCGCCGACATGCTGGAAAAGGACCTGTGGCCGGGCTGATTCAGGCTCGGCCGGGTGGACTGGCCGAGGGATCGGACATTGCCGTGGATAGCGCCGTTTCACAACTACGCTGACATCCCGGCGTACGCGACATATGCGACATATGGGAGGGCGTCATCAACGACCGGGAAGCGGATCTGGACCAGTGGTTTCGCGCGGAGGTGGCCGCGACGACGCCGGGACCCACCCGCCCAGCACACGAACCCCTCGACGCCACCGGCCTCACCGGAGCGCGCTGCCTGGAACTGTTCGACGCCCAGGCCGCCTCACGACACCTCGACCTGGCCGCGCGGCGGCTGACCCGGGAAGGCCACGGCTACTACAGCATCGGCTCCTCCGGGCACGAGGGCAATGTCGCGGTGGCGGCGGCGCTGCGGGTCACCGATCCGGCGCTGCTGCACTACCGTTCGGGCGCGTTCTTCGTGCACCGCACCC
>NZ_JBSGBY010000331.1:0-9339 GCF_053601505.1 Nocardia sp. NPDC004722 | reverse complement strand
GCGGTCGGCATGATGCGCACCGCGCCCGGCGCGGGCCCCGGCTACATGGGATACGGCGGCCGCTGGCGCCTCACCGACGGCGTGCTGCGCCACCTCCGGCACCAGCCGGTTGCCGCGCGCCATCACCTTGGCCACCTTGGATTCGGTGAAGCTCACGCAGCCCTGGCCCTCGCCGGGCTCCCAGTACTTGCGATCGCCGTTGGTGCTGAACTCCATGTCCCCCGCGAATTCCGGATAGGTGCGGCACTCGATATCGAGGATGGGCGCGGAGTTGTTCTTGACCAGCAGCCCGACCCCGCAGCCGTCGCCGGGGACCGGGGCCTGGGCGAGCCCCCGAATATCGGTCTGGGTGAACACGGGTCCGGCGCAGTTCTGCGCGCAGGCGATGAGGGCGGTGCGCGCGTCGGTGGTCTGCAACACCATGCGGGCGATCCACATGGCGTGGATGAACGCCGCGCAGCCGCCGTTGCTGACGTCGAAGACCCAGCGCGGCTTCATATCCAGCCGCCGCGCCACCTCCGGCCCCATGCCGAGCACCGGATTGTCCGGGAGCTGGGTGTGGGTGACCAGCACGTCGATATTCGAGAGTTCCTGTGCCCCATGACGATCGATGAGCGGGGCGACCGCCTGCTCGACCATATCGACCGAGGTCTCGTCGCGGGCGATGTGGTGCCGCCCCTTGGGGGCGCGGAACATGACGTTCTTGGCCATCCGGTCCGAGCGGGAGAACTGGGTGAAGTATTCGGTGCCGACCGGCTCACCGGGGAGGTAACCGGCCACGTCGACCAGGCTGACAGGCGGCGTCCTCAACGAGGGCTCTGTGAAATCCATCGGTTGCTCACTTCATCCAGTCGGGCTTGATGGGCAGGCCGTGCGACGCGCGGTATTCCGCGATGGCCTTGAGGTTGTCGAGCTCCAATTGGTGCCCGGCGGAGAACATCTCCCAGAAGTCGCCGACCCACACCTTGCGCTTGTCCGGCGCGGTGTCCTTGTAGGGGTTCTTGTCGTAGAACGGGTGATGGCAATTCGTCCACAGCACAACCGATCCCGGCTTGTCGAACACCACCTGGGCGTCGACCACCCGCATCAGGTAGATCATCCACAGGTGCTCGCCCTGATCCCAGGCACAGTGGTAATCCACCGTCATGGCATCGGGATTGGCGATCGTGCGGGTGTAGATATTGGTGTTGTCGCCGAGCCGGTCGTGCGACACCCACAGTCCCGGCTCCTCGGTCTCGGTGAAACCGCGCAGGCTGTAGGTCCACTCCTCCAGCGACCTGGTGTCGGCGAGGTACTCGTACAGATCCCGTGGCGGGGCGTCGATATAGCCTTGGACCGGGCAATAGTCGCCGAAGATCTGGTCGTGCGGATACACCGACCGCAGCATGTCGAGAATGATCGGCGTGGTGGCGTCGCGATCGGAATTCTCGATGCGCAGCAGACCGGGTACGGCGGCGTCGGGGATATCGCTCAGGGCGGGCAGGGCGCTGGTGGTCACGGGATTACCTCCTGGGAGACGTCAGGAACGGTGTGAACGGCGGTATTTCATCGGGGTCGCAGTCGATGCTGACGAAGGCGGGGCCCGGTCGATCGGCGCAATGCCGCAGCGCGGCATCGAGTTCGGCGAGGGACTCCGGTGCGTGGGTGCACAGATCCGGGAACATGGCGGCCATCCCGGCGCCCGGATACGCGGGACGAAATCGGTTGAAGCTGTAGCGATCTCCGTAGTACAGCTGCTCGCGGGTGATGCACATGGCGTGCGCGTTGTTGTTGAACACCACGAAGGTGACCGGCAGACGGTGCTCGATCGCGGTGTGAATTTCCATGCCGTGCATGAAGAAAGCGCCGTCGCCCGCGATCACGTAGGTGCGGCGCGGGCTTCCGTCGGGCCGCCGCTCGCGGGCGAAGGCGGAGCCGATCCCGGCCCCGAACGCGTAGCCCATTCCGCCCATGCCGAGCGCCACCGTGAAGCGCCCGTCGCGGGGCAGCCGCAGGTGATGCACCACGGCCGCACCGGTATTGCCCGCGTCGGCGAAGACGTCGGAGCCGTCGGGCAGCGCGCCGTTGATGGTCTCCACCACCTCGCGGTAGCGCAGGCCCGGGCCGTCGGAAGGCGGCACCGGCAGCGCGGTCAGCGCGGGTTCGGGGTGCGGGCGAGGGCGCAGCGGAATGATTCGGGCCTCGGGATCGCCACCGCCGGAGGACAATTCGCCGATCAGTTCGGCGAGGGTCCGGGCCAGGTCGTTGCTGTGGGCGTGGGTGGCGGCCGGAAAGGGCGGCAGCGCACCGATGCTCGCCAGCGGCACCGCCGCCAGTGCGTCCTCCATCCCGGCCCGGGCGGTGACCGGCATGCGGGTGCCGACCAGCAGGCACAGCGCCGCACCGCGCAGCGCGTCGAGCAGCTCCGGATTGCCCATGCTCCCGGAGACGCCGCAGTAGCCCGGATCCGCGTGGTGGTACACGTCTTTGGCGTCCGGGGCCACCCCGACGGCGGCGTCCAAGGCCGCGGCGAAGCGCGCCAGTTCGACCCGGGCGTCATCGCGGGCCACCTGGTCCCCGGCAATGATCACGATCTTCCCGGTGGCATGCGCGCCGCGCACGATGCGCAGCACCCGCCAGAGGTTCTCGATCTCGCGGCGATAGGCGCGGGTGGGCGGCACGAAGTCCGGCGCGACCAGGTCGGCCTGCTGAATGTCCTTGGGCAGCAGCAAGACCGCGGGCCCGCCCCGGCGTGCCGCGGTGACCGCGTGGGTGAGGTGCGCGGGCAGGTCGGCGGGGGCCTCGACGCGCGCACAATAGTGCGAAATCGGCGTGAAGAGCGCGACCGCGTCGAAGGCGCCGGCCCGCCCGCTCGAATCCTGAAAGGCGCCCTTGCCCTCCGAGACCGTCGGCGGCTGTCCGATCAGGGCCAGCACCGGCACCCGGGAAGCGAAGGCCTCGGCCAGCCCGGCGACCAGGTTCACGGCCCCGCCGCCGGAGGTGGCGCACACGACCCCGAGCCCGGCGGTGGAGCGGGCGTAGCCGTCGGCCATGGTGGCGGCGGCGAACTCGTGCTTGGCGACCACCGCCGTGATCAGGTCTCGCCTGTCGAAGGCCGCGTCGTACAGGTCTTCGATATTCGCTCCGCCGACACCGAAGATGTGCCCGACGCCCAGGGTCGACACCGCCTTGATCAGGTGATCGACGACCCTTGTACCGCTGTGCATGGGCGCTTCCTTTCGGTGATCTCCACCGGTGCCCGGATACCCTCAATCGGGATACGAATGCGAGTAGGGAGCGGTTCAATTCCGCCGCTGGTCTGCCGCGTGCTCTCGGGGGTTCGGGGGCGAAGCCCCTGAGAGCCCCGAGAGTGGGCCACTCTTGCCATGTATGTATACGTCTACGTATAGTTGGCTCATGCCGAACAAGACGATTTACGTATCCGATGACGACCTCAAGCTGTTTCAGCGCGCGCAGGAGCTGGTGGGGGGCAATCTGTCGGGCGCGATCGTGACGGCACTGCGGCGCTTCATCGAGCTCGAGGAGGGTCGCAAGGAGGGCTACGAAGAGGTGGTCCTCAAGGTCGGCAAGGAAGGGGTGCGGCAGGTCCGCTTCTCCGGCACCCTGCTGACGCACTGGCACCAGATGGCCAACGAGCGCATCGAGGACATCCGGGTGTACCGCACTCGCAAAGGCGCGTACGCGGTGCACAGCCACTTCTCCAAATGGTCGGAGTTTCCGACCGACACCAATTGGCGCCAGTGGCGTCGTTTCCTCGGTCTGGGGGAACAGGATTGGGGCGATTTCGACCTCGAGGTCTTCGACTCGCTCGACGACCTGAAGGGCAAGATCCCGGATCGCCTCTACGCCCGCGTCGTCGACGCGGAGAACCCGCACGTCGAGGATCTCGACATCTGATCGAAAAAGCCTGTAGCACAACTGAATAGCCGAACAACAACACTTTGACCGCATGCCTCGGCGGTCACGGCCTGGATGACGCATGCATTCATGCCTATGTATTGATGAAAGAGAGGGGAGCGATGAACCACCCCGCAGCGAACCACTCCGGAGCGGCGGCCATCACGGTCACCGGCCTCTGCAAATCCTTCGGCGAGCACATCGTGCTCGACCGCATCGACTTCTCGGTCCCGGAGGGCAGCGTCTTCTCGATGCTCGGCCCCAATGGCGCGGGCAAGACCACCACGGTCGAGATCCTGTCCACGCTGAAGCGCGCGGACGGCGGCGAAATCTCCGTCGGCGGTTTCGATCCCGGCACCCAGCCCGACGGGGTGCGCTCGGTGATCGGCGTCACCGGCCAGTTCTCGGCCGTCGACGAACTGCTCACCGGCCGCGAGAACCTCATCCTCATGGGCGACCTGCACCATCTGCCACGCAGCGAAACCCGCAGGCTGGCAGCCGAACTGCTGGCCACCTTCGACCTGGAGGAGGCGGGCGACAAGATCGCCTCCAGCTACTCCGGCGGCATGACGCGACGTCTCGACCTGGCCATGACCCTGGTCGGCGATCCGCGCATCATCTTCCTCGACGAGCCGACCGTGGGCCTGGATCCGCGCAGCCGCCGCGCCATGTGGGAGGTCATCCGCCGCCTCACCGCGCGCGGCGTCACCATCTTCCTGACCACGCAGTATCTGGAGGAGGCCGACCAGCTGGCCGACCGCATCGCCGTGCTGCACCAGGGGCGACTGGTCGCCGAGGGCACCGCGGATCAGCTCAAGCGCCTCGTGCCCGGCGGCTACATCCGCCTGGACTTCGGCGACCGCATCGAATTCGAAACCGCCGCGCGCCTTTTCGACTCAGCTTCACAGGTGAACGGTGATCTCACCCTGGCCATCCCCAGTGACGGCGCGGTGCGCTCGGTGCGCGAGGTGATCGACCGCCTCGATACGGCCGGGGTGGAACCCGCGGGCCTGTCCGTGCACACCCCCGACCTCGACGACGTCTTCCTGGCCCTGACCGGCGGCCACGCTCCCGAGAAGGAGACCTCCAAATGAGCACCTTGGCCATGTCTTTCGCTGATTCCAAGACCATGCTGCGCCGGAATCTGGTGCACGCCAAGCGGTATCCGGGCATGACGTTCGCGCTGATCATCATGCCGGTGTTCCTGTTGCTGCTGTTCAATTTCGTGTTCGGCGGCGCCCTGAAATCGTCCACCGGTGGCCGCTACATCGACTATCTGACGCCGGGCATGATGCTCATCATTCCCGCGTACATGGTGGCGGGCGTCGCTGTCGGCATGGCCACCGATATGACCAAGGGCATCATCAATCGCTTTCGCACCATGTGCTTCTCCCATGCCTCGGTCCTCACCGGGCAGGTGGTCGGCACCCTGATCCAGGGCATGCTGGGCGTCATCGCCATGACCCTGATGGCCCTGGCCATCGGCTTTCGGCCGCACGCCGATCTGCTGGAGTGGCTGGCGGCCTTCGGCCTCATCGCGCTGACCGTGTTCGCGCTGAACTGGCTCGGTGTGGGATTCGGGCTGATCGCCCAGACGCCGGAGAGCGCCTCCAATATGCCCACGCCGATCCTGTTCCTGCCCTTCCTCGGCAGTGGTCTGGTGCCCACCGACACCATGCCCGCCGGGGTGAAGCAGTTCGCCGAATACCAGCCCTTCACCCCCATCACCGAAACCCTGCGCGGACTGCTCATGGGCGGGCCGATCGGGCACAACGGGATCCTGGCAGTCGGCTGGTGCGTGGTGATCGGGGTGGCCGGCTACTTCTGGTCCACCACGACCTTCCGACGCAAGACCCGGTAACGGTCAGATACCCGCCGCGAGAAGGACTTTCCCCGACATATTGCGGATCTCGACCGTCTTCAGCTGCTCCGGCGACACCGAGGTGGTGCCGTCCGGAGTCAGCGTCTGTCCGGGCTTGACCGTCCATTCGGCCAGTTTGGAGGCCACGCCGTCATCGCGGGTCACCCACAGCGACAGCGTCCACATGTACGAGGCGTCGTCCTTGTCGGTGGCGGGCGGGTACTGGCACCACATGTCGACCCGGGTCTGCCCGTTGACGGTGATCACCTTGTAGGTGGCCTGAATCGGGGTGTCCGTCTGCGGCTTCAGCGGACCCTGCGCCACCACCTGCTGCACGATCGCCGGGCCCGCGTCGCGCGCGACATTGGCGGTCACCGGCACCGCGATCATCACCGCCGCGGCCGTCGCCGCCACGGATCCGCCGATCGACCACCATCGCCCCCGGCGCCGCCGCTTGGCGGCCTGCTCCGCCAGGGTCGGCAACAGCCGCTCGGGCGGCGGCGGCACACTGGCGGGCGGATCCTCCTGCGCCGCAACCGACAGCGCGGTATCCGCGTCCACCAGGGCCAGCAGGCCCGGCAGCCCGGCCAACTTGCCCACGGCCGCGCGGCACGCGTCGCATCCCGTCAGATGCTCCTCGTACTCGCGGCGGTCGTCCCTGGCGAGAGCGCCGAGCACATACGCGCCATCCCACGTGGTGTAGCCATCGCACAGCTCATGGCCCTCGGTCATCTCGTCACCCCCATCTCCTGCAGCACCAATCGCAACGCCCGCATGCCGTAGTGCATGCGGGACTTGACCGTGCCCTCCGGGATCTCCAACTCCTCCGAGATCTGGTGCGTGGAAAGCCCCCGGTAGTAGGCACGGACGATCACATCGCGGTGATCGATGCTCAGCCGCGCCAGCGCGTCCGCCACCAGCCACCCGTCCAGCGCTCGATCGGTCTTGTCCGGTTCGGGCACCTCCGGCGGATGATCGGTGCGGAACTCGCGCCGACTGCGCGCGCTGCGATGTTCGTCGACAGCCAGGTTACGGGCAACCGTGAACAGCCACGCCCGCGCCGAGCTCGTCGATTGATCCAGCACATTGGGCCGCTGCCACGCGCGCAGCAGGGTCTCCTGCACGATGTCCTCGGCCCGACCCGGATCCCCGACCAACCCGTAGGTGTAGCGCCACAATGCGGCCGCGTGCTCGTCGTACAGCGCGCGGAGCAAGGCGGCTTGATCCTCCGGCATCGCTCACCTCCGCATCGACCACGACACAGACGTCCCGACGGTTCAGTTTCGTTCGAGCTCGATCGGATGGGTGGCCAGCAGCGACAGCGGGAGGGGTTGGCGGCGTAGGACATGCGCCCAGAGGTCGCCGCGGCCCGCGAGCGGATCGGTGGGCAGGGCCGAGAGCACGATCCAATCGCCGCGGTCCAGTTCGCCTTCCAGCTGACCGAAGGTCCATCCGGCGTAACCGGCGAAGACCCGGACACCCTCGACGAGGCCCTCGATCCGGTCCGGATCGGAATCCAGATCGATCAGGGCGACCCGGCCGTCGACCCGGCGCACCCCGGCCAGCCCGGCAATGGACGCGCCCACCTTGATGGTGGCCAGGCACAGTGCCGCATCACGTTTCACCGGTCCGCCGATATAGAGGGCGCGGGGCCCGGCGGCGAGTTCGGACCAATTGGGGAGCACATCGTGCAGGGCGGTATCGCTGGGTTTGTTGAGCACCACACCCCAGGTGCCGCCGTCATTGTGCTCGAGGATGTACACCACGGACCGTCGAAAGGACGGCTCCACGAGATCGGTTGCGGACACCAGCAACGTGCCAGGGCGAACTACCTGGTCCTCATGCCGGAATTCGCGTCGAGAACGGTCACCGTGTTCCTCTGCGCGTGCCACTACGCCATCATCGCACTGAGACAGGCTAATTGCGTTGCATAATTTGCTGGTTACACATTTGTGCCGTGACGAGCCGTTCCGGAGCCCGAAAAACTTGTCCCGCATACCTTGCGGTTGGTAGCTAGGGTGGCCTTATGGAACGTCCCGAGGTGATCCTCGAGAACAGCGATGCCGTCTACGACTTCTATCGTGACCACCAGCAGAATCTGCTGAAGGCGCGGGCGGCCTACTGGCTGTTGGGACGTCGTTACCGGCCGCGGGTGAGCTACGCGCCCGGGGCGCGGGAACGGCTGCGGGAGTTGATCTCCCAGCGGCGACCGCTGCTCATCGCGGTCAACCACCTCTCGCAGCTGGATCCGTACACGGTCGCCGCCGCGGCCTGGCGCAGCGCGCTGCGACCGGTCATCGGGCGCACCCGGGTGCTGGCCAAGGACGAGTTGTTCGTCGAGGAGAAGCTGCGCGGGCGCATCGACATGATGGGCGGCATTCCGGTGTTCCGCGGCAAGGACCACGGACTGCGCGCGGTGAACGCGGCCGGGCAGCGCATGATCGATATCTGCGCCGAGCGCATGGCCCGCGGTGACGGGGTGGCGGTCTTCCCGGAGGGCACCTGCAACGACGTGGATCCGACCCAGGTGCAGCAGGTCGGAACCGGTATCGGGCACATCGCCTTCCGAGCCAAGAAGCTCGGCGCGGACCCGGTGCTGGTGAGTCTCGGCCTGAGTTACGGGCCCCGGCCGGATCCGAAGGTGGAGCCCACCAAGGAGGAGGCGCACTCGGCCAGTTTCTACTTCGGCGTGCCCGTGCCGGAACTGCCCACCAAGCCCGCCGAGATCACGCGGGTGGTGCGCGAGGAATTGCAGTCCGCGCTGGACGGCGCGGTCAAGGCGTACTAGCTCTGGGGCAGGTTCAGCCGCTGCCTGGACCACTGCGGCACCAAAGCCAGGTAGTCGGGCCGGGATTCGACGAAATGGTGCACCATCGGGCACAGCGGCAGGATGCCGAAACCCTCGTCGCGGGTCTGATCCAGCGCCCCCTGCACCAGTTTGCGGCCGTAGCCCAGCCCCTCGTGCTGTGGATAGATCTCGGTGTGCACGAACGCGCGCTCGTTGGCGGTGTCCTGGTAAGCCGCGACACCGGCGAGGTAGTCGTCGACGTACAACTCGAACCGATCCAGTGCAGCGTTCTTGCGGACCTCGATCGACTCACTCGACATGGGCTCGAGGTTAGTGCGCCCGCGACGGCTATTTGTCCGAATACGGGAAGGGTGGCTCCGGGCGTGTCGCTTCCCACACCATTGCGCACACTGTAGGGATGACGAACCCACGGCCGCGCCGGGTGTTGCTCGCCCCGGACAAATTCAAGGGCTCCCTGACCGCCGCGGAAGTGGCGGCCGCACTCGCGGCGGGGATCGCCGGGGTCGCTCCGGAAACCCGGGTGACGCAGGCCCCGATCGCGGACGGCGGCGACGGGACGGTCGACGCGTTCGTGGCGGCGGGCTGGGAGCGGGTCACCGTCGAGAGCTACGGGCCGACGCTGGCGCCGGTGAGCACCTCCTACGCGGTGCGCGGGCGGACCGCGGTGGTGGAGCTGGCGGCCGTCAGTGGCATCACGAAACTTCCCGGCGGACAAGCGGATCCGCTGCACGCGAGTACCTACGGTGTCGGTGACGTGATCGGCGACGCCCTG
>NZ_JBSGBY010000330.1:0-9357 GCF_053601505.1 Nocardia sp. NPDC004722 | reverse complement strand
ACCGGCGATGCCGCTCGCGCGCGAGGGCGTGGCCCGCGTACGCGACGGGGTGGCCCTGCGCACGACGGGTTGCCACAGCGTCGCCGATGCGTATTGCACGCAGGTAAACGCGGGTAACGTCGGCTTGTCGTGAGGTGGGAGAAAACTCTCGCCGCTTTCTCGCCGACGGTCACCGTCGCACGCCCGCCGTCGTTACAGACCGCCTATAGCGTTCCGCCGCATCGAGATCGAACCCGCCACCGGTCATTTCCCGGGGCGGGCGCAGTAGAGAGACGGAGCCATGACGCAGCAGATAGATCGCGCCACCGCCGCGCCGCCCGGTGCGAGCACCGGCGAGGGAGTGCACCGCCTGAAGGCCAATGCCATCGGTTTGCTCGGCGTGGTGTTCATGGCCATCGCGACGGCCGCGCCGATCACCGCCATGACCGGCAATGTGCCGTTCATGATCTCGGCGGGCACCGGCAAGGGCACGCCCGCGGCCTTCCTGATCGCCATGGTGGTGCTGGCGGTGTTCTCGGTCGGATTCACCGCCATGAGCAAGCACATCACCGCGACCGGCGCCTTCTACGGTTTCATCTCCTTCGGCCTGGGCCGCTCGGCGGGACTGGCCTCGGGGCTGCTGGCGACGTTCGCGTACATGGTGTTCGAGGGCTCGCTGGTCGGCATCTTCTCCAGCTTCGGCACCAATACCGTTGCGGCGCAGTTCGGCTGGCATGTGCCGTGGTGGGTGTTCGCGATCGTCATGCTGTCGATCAACGCGCTGGGCACCTGGTTCGGCGTGGCCGTGGCGGAGAAGTTCCTGGTCGTGCTGCTCGGCACCGAATGCCTGGTGCTGGCGATCATGGGTGTCGCGGTGGCGCTGCACGGTGGTGGGCCGCACGGCTTCCAGTTCGCGCCGCTGAATCCGGTCAACGCCTTCACCGGACCGTCGGCGGGCCTGGGACTGTTCTTCGCGTTCTGGTCGTGGGTCGGGTTCGAATCGACCGCCATGTACGGCGAGGAATCGCGCGACCCCAAGCGCATCATCCCCAAGGCCACCATGATCGCGGTCATCGGCGTGGGTGTCTTCTACGTGCTGGTGTCCTGGATGGCCATGTCCGGCAACGGACTCGACGAATCGGCCGCGCTGGCGGGCGGCGACAACCCGATGGACGTGTTCTTCCACCCCACCCAGACCTATGTCGGGCACTGGGCCGTCAGCGCCATGCAGTGGCTGATGATGACCGGTTCGCTGGCCTGCGGCATGGCCTTCCACAACTGCGCGGCCCGCTACCTCTACGCGCTGGGTCGTGAGGGCGTGTTCCCCGTGCTCAAGCGGACCGTCGGCCGCACCCACGCCAAGCACGGCTCGCCGCACATCGCGGGTCTGGTGCAGTCGCTCGTCGCGGTGCTGCTGGTCGCCGGTTTCGGGATCGCGGGCAAGGATCCCTACAACGGCACCTACACGCTGCTCGCGATTCTCGGCACCATGGCCATTCTGGTGGTGCAGGCCGTGTGCTCGTTCGCGGTGCTGCGCTACTTCCGCCGCAACCACCCCGAATCCCGGCACTGGTTCCGCACTTTCGCGGCCCCGCTCATCGGCGGTCTCGCCATGATCGGCGTGGTGCTGCTGCTGGTGACCAATATGGGTACCGCGGCGGGCACCGAGTCCGGGTCGCTGGTGCTCAAGGCGACCCCGTGGCTGGTGGCCGCGATCGCGCTGGGCGGCTTCGGTTTCGCCGAATACCTCAAGCGCCGCTCCCCCGACCGCTACGCCCTGGTGGGCCGGACCGTCTTGGAGGAGACCCACGAACGATGACATCCCGCCCGGCTGAGCCCCTCCTCACTCGGCCATGGCAACGGCCCGGCGCCTCTCGGCGGCCGGGCCGTCTTTGTTTGCTTCGATACACCGTGCACGTATCCGACGCCCCGCGGTGGCACCCTCGGAAAGTGCACGTTGCGGTTCGCCCCACGATGTCCCGAACAACCGAATCGGGTACCCGTGATTGATCACGAATCCCGTCCGGCCACAACGAGTGTCACCGTTGCCCGCGCGCGGCGCGAGCCCTGGGCGGGGGACGGCACGTCCGGTCGGCCGGTTGGCGCGGGAGGTCAGTCGATAGCCTGGCCGCATGCGCATCGTGATCGACGATCTGACCGGCCCGGACGTCCTCGGACTGCTGGAAGAGCACGTCGCGGAGATGCTCGCGAATTCCCCCGAGGACAGCATGCACGCGCTCGATGTCACGGCATTGCGGAAACCGGAGCTGACGTTCTTCTCCGCGTGGGAGGGCGACGCGCTGGCCGGGTGCGGGGCGATCAAAGAGCTCGATCCCACGCACGGGGAGCTCAAGTCGATGCGCACCACCGCGGCGTTCCGGGGGCACGGGGTGGGGTCGCTGTTGCTGCGGCATCTGCTCGACGTGGCCCGCGCGCGCGGATACCGGCGGGTGAGCCTCGAGACCGGCGCGTCGGAGTTCTATCTGCCCGCGGTACGGCTCTACGAGCGCTACGGGTTCGAGCACTGCGGGCCCTTCGCCGACTACACCGAGGACCCGCACAGCGTGTTCATGACCCGATCGCTACGGTGACGGCGCGACCCGGCGGCGGCGCCCGGCCAGATCGCCCAGCGCGATGACCGCGATCGCGAGAATCACGAAGGCGATGACCAGGAACACCAGTCCGACCGCCATCGAGCCATAGCCCTGCGAGCGCGGATCGATGAACGGGTAGGGATACCAGTCGACGATCGGACCGCGGATCAGGCTGTAGACGCCGTACACGATCGGGTACGCGAGCAGGACCGCGATCAACCGGGCGCTGACACCGAGCGCCACCGGGACCAGCAACCAGTCGGCGAGGGCGACCAGCGGGGTCACCCGGTGCAGGGTGTCGTTGGTCCACGGGTACGCGATACCGACATTGATCTTCTGCAGCAGCAGCGCGTAGACGACGCCGGTGATGAGGATGTACAGGGTCGCCGCGCAGCGGATGTACTGCCAGCGGCGGCCCTGCGGATCGGCCAGCGCGATCACCAGCCACACCGCGATGATGATCAGGTTGGACTGGATGGTGAAGTAGCTGAAGAAGTTTCCCACCGAGGCCGCCACCGGACCCAGATGCGTGACGCTCCACACCACGGCGGCGATGTCCAGCACCGCGACCGCCAGCAATAGCAACCGACCCCACAGCGGATGTACCGCAACGCCGTTCATCCCCCGATATTCGCATGCCGGACACCGGAAACGCGGACAATACGCCGATACCAGCATTCGGTGGGCAACCGCTGTTTCCGATCACGGGGCACACCGCGCCGACCGGCCCGGATCAACTCTTCGCTATCGTTGACGGTGCAATGACCAGGACCGCCGCCACCTCTCGCGAGCTTCGTTCCCGCCTGGCCGATCTCTCGATCCGCGACGAGCACCGTTTGCGTCGTCGGCTCGACAAGGCCCGCGGCAACGATCTCACCGATCTCGAAGCCGATATCGACGCCGCCCAGCGCCGGGTGGATGCCCGCCGGGCCGCCGTGCCCGCCATCGTGTACCCGGAGCAGCTACCCGTCTCCGCGCGCCGCGACGATATCGCGAAAGCCGTCGCCGACAACCAGGTCGTGATCGTGGCCGGTGAGACCGGCTCCGGCAAGACCACCCAGATACCGAAGATCTGTCTGGAACTCGGGCGCGGGATTCGCGGCACCATCGGGCACACGCAGCCGCGGCGACTGGCCGCGCGCACGGTGGCCGAGCGCATCGCCGAGGAATTGGGCACCGAACTCGGCGACGTGGTCGGTTATACGGTCCGCTTCACCGATCAGGCGTCGGACCGCACGCTGGTGAAGCTGATGACCGACGGCATCCTGCTCGCGGAGATCCAGCGCGATCGACTGCTGCGGCGCTACGACACGATCATCATCGACGAGGCGCACGAGCGCAGTCTGAACATCGACTTCCTGCTGGGATATCTGAAGCAGCTGCTGCCGAAGCGGCCGGATCTGAAGATCATCATCACCTCGGCGACCATCGACCCGGAACTGTTCGCCAGGCACTTCGCGGCCGAGAACGATACTCCCGCACCGATTGTCGAGGTGTCGGGGCGGTCGTATCCGGTGGAGATCCGCTATCGCCCACTGTCGCTGGAGCTTCCGGTCACCTCCGAGGATCCCGACGACGAGGACACCGAGATCGTCGACCGCGACCCCACCGACGCCATCGGCGACGCGGTGCGCGAGCTGCAGGCCGAGGGCGACGGCGACATCCTGGTCTTCCTCTCCGGCGAACGCGAGATCCGCGACACCGCCGACTCGCTGCGCGATATGCGCCTGCGCCACACCGAGATCCTGCCGCTGTACGCGCGGCTCTCGGCGGCCGAACAGCACCGGGTGTTCGAGCCGCACACCGGGCGACGCGTGGTGCTGGCCACCAACGTGGCCGAGACCTCGCTGACCGTGCCGGGCATCCGGTACGTGATCGACCCTGGCACGGCCCGTATCTCGCGCTACTCGATGCGCACCAAGGTGCAGCGGCTGCCCATCGAATCGATCTCGCAGGCGTCGGCGCGGCAGCGTTCGGGCCGCTGCGGCCGTGTCGCGGACGGTATCGCCATCCGGCTGTACTCCGAGGACGACTTCGAATCCCGGCCGCAGTTCACCGAACCGGAGATCCTGCGCACCAATCTGGCCGCGGTCATCCTGCAGATGACCGCGCTCGGGCTCGGCGACATCGAGAGCTTCCCGTTCGTCGAGGCCCCCGACGGTCGCGCCATTCGCGACGGCATCGCACTGCTCGAGGAGCTGGGCGCGCTCGCCCGCCCGGAGACGGAATCCGGTGCGCGCGGCGATATTCCGGACGCCGGACTGGTGTTGACCCCCATCGGCCGCGAAATGGCGCAGATCCCGGTGGACCCCCGCATGTCCCGCATGCTGGTGGAGGCCAACCGCGGCGGCTGCCTGGCCGAGGTCCTGATCATCGTGGCGGCCCTGTCCATCCAGGACGTCCGCGAACGCCCCGTCGAACACCAGCAGGCCGCCGACACCAAACACGCCCGCTTCATCGTCGAGGGCTCCGACTTCCTGTCCTACCTGCGCCTCTGGGACTACCTCCGAGAACAGCGCAACGCCCTGTCCTCCAACCAGTTCCGCCGCCTGTGCCGCGACGAATTCCTGCATTACCTCCGCATCCGCGAATGGCAGGACCTGCACGGCCAGCTCCGCACCATCACCCGCGGCCTCGGCTGGAACACCGAAGGCTCCGACGCCCAATTCGACCGCACCGCAGAGGATTCCGACAGCGACCGCAACACCCGCGGTGGCCGGAACCGGAATGCGCGCGGCGGCAGCGGATCTCGAGGCGGGCGCAACGAGGCACGGGGCGCCACATCAGGCGGCGGCAAGGCCGAGCTGGCCGAGAAGCTCGCCGCAAAGGCGGGCCTCGACAATGATTCGCTGCCTTGGGATGTGACGTCGATTCATCAGGCGTTGCTGGCGGGCATGCTGTCGCATCTGGGGGTGCGGGAGGCGGAGACTCGGGAGTTTCTCGGGGCTCGCAATGCGAAGTTCATGATCTTTCCGGGTTCTTCGCTGGCCAAGAAGCCGCCGCGGTGGGTGATGGCGGCGGAACTGGTCGAGACGTCACGGTTGTGGGGGCGGACGGCGGCTCGGGTGGAACCCGAGTGGGCCGAGCGGCTGGCCGGGGATTTGGTGAAACGCACGTATTCCGAGCCGCATTGGTCGGCCAAGCGGGGTGCGGCGGCCGCCTACGAGCGGGTGACGTTGTACGGCCTACCGCTGGTGACGCAGCGGCGGGTGGACTTCGGGCGCATCGATCCGGAGCTGTCGCGGGAGCTGTTCATCCGGCACGCGCTGGTGCAGGGTGAGTGGCAGACCAAGCACGCGTTCTTCGAACGCAACCGCGAATTGCTCGACGACGTCGCGGATCTCGAGCATCGGGCGCGGCGGCGCGACATCCTGGTCGACGACCAGGTGCTCTTCGACTTCTACGATCAGCGCGTCCCCGCCGACATCGTGTCGGTGCGGCACTTCGACAGCTGGTGGCGCACCACCCAGCGCAAGAACCCCGACCTGCTGGACTTCACCGCCTCGACCGTGGTGAACGAGGATGCGGCACTGCTGGATCCGACCGCCTACCCGGACCACTGGCGGCAGGGTGAGCTGACCTTCCCGCTCACCTACCAGTTCGAACCGGGCCAGGCCGACGACGGCGTCACCGTGCACATCCCCATCGCCCAGCTCGCCCACGTGCGCTCGGTCGGCTTCGACTGGCTGGTGCCGGGCATGCGCGAGGAGCTGGCGGCGGCCTTCATCAAGACGCTGCCGAAACAGTTGCGCCGCACCGTCGTTCCGGCCCCGGACTTCGCGAAGGCGGCGCTGGAACGGCTCACCCCGCGTGCCGAACCGCTGCGCACCGGCCTGGCGCGCGAGCTGTCACAGCTGGGTTCGGTCACCATCACCGCCGCGCATCTGGATCCGGCGGGCCTGCCGGATCACCTGCGCATGACCTTCGCCGCCGTCGACCCGTCCGGCACGCTCGTCGCCCGCAGCAAGAGCCTGGCCGAGCTGAAAACCAAGCTGGCCGCACAGGTTTCGAAGTCGGTGGCCCGCGCCAACAACGCCGCCGAACGCGCCCCCGCCGCGGTGTGGACCTCGGAATCGCTGGGCACCCTGCCGGCCTCGGTCAAACGCGAGGTCGCCGGGCAGACCATCACCGGCTATCCGGCGCTGGTCGCCGAGCCCCAGGGTGTGGCCGTGCGCGTGCTCAGCTCCCCCGCCGAGCAGGCCGCCGCCATGCGCGCCGGCACTCGCGCGCTGCTGCTGGGCGCGATCACCACCAATACCCGCGCCGTCACCGCGAGCCTGCGGCCCACCGATCGCCTTGCGCTGAGCCAGAATCCGTACGGTTCGCTCGACGCGCTGGTGGAGGACTGCCGTGCCTGCGCCGCCGACGAGCTCATCGCCGCCCACGGCGGGCCGGTGCGCAGTCCCGAACAGTTCAAGACGCTCGTGGAGAAGGTGCGGCCGCAATTCACCACGGCCGTGGCGAATATCGTGCGCGCGGTGGTCCCGGTGCTGGCCGAGGCACACCGGTTGCGTGCCGCCCTCGCCGAATCTCGCGATCGTGACGCGACCGACGATGTCACCCAGCAGCTCGACGAGCTGATCTTCGAGGGTTTCATCTCCGAATGGGGCAGCACGCGTTTACGGGAACTGCCCCGGTATCTGGATGCCGCGCGGCTGCGGCTGGAGGCGTTGCCCGCCTCCGCCAACCGCGATCGCGCGGGCATGGCCGAACTCGACCGCGTGCACGCCGCCTATGACAGGCTGGTCGCGAACCTGCCCGAGCATCGCCGGGGCGGGCGCGACATCCTCGAAATCTGGTGGATGATCGAGGAATTGCGGGTGAGCCTGTTCGCCCAGCAGCTCGGGACGCCGTACCCGGTCTCGGCCAAGCGGATCGAGAAGGCCATCGACGCGGCCCGTCGGCCGCCCCAACAGCAGCGCTGAGTGGATAAACCGAGCGGTCCGGCCCCGAATGATTCGGGGCCGGACCGGAAATCGGTATCGAACTCCGCGGCTATTCGGCGGTCGCGCCTACGGCGGTCTCGGCGCGGTGCGCGCGCAGATCCGCGATCTCGCGTTCGAAATCCTCGGCGGAGCTGAAGGATCGGTAGACCGACGCGAAGCGCAGGTACGCCACCTCGTCGAGATCGCGCAGCGGACCGAGAATGGCCAGACCCACCTCGTGCGAGGGGATCTCGGGGGAACCCTTGGCCCGCACCGCATCCTCGACCTGCTGGGCGAGCAGGTTGAGCGCGTCGGAATCGACCTCGCGCCCCTGGCAGGCCCGGCTGACGCCGCGCACCACCTTCTCGCGGCTGAACGGTTCGGTGACGCCGCTGCGCTTCACCACCGACAGAATCGCGGTTTCGACTGTGGTGAACCGGCGCCCACACTCCGGACAGGCACGACGCCTCCTGATGGCGCTGCCTTCCTCGGCTTCACGTGAGTCGACCACCCTCGAATCGGGATGGCGACAATACGGGCAATGCATCCGGGATCCTTCGTCGATGCCTGGGATCAGAAACCTCGAGCAATCTCGAGGATACCGTGACCGCGCCGGTTCGCGGCGTCCGCCCGGGTCACCCGGCCGGAATCAGGTGGTCACCTGCCATTGCGCGGTCATATCCGCGAGCAGATCCGGCAGCCGCTGGACCAGGCGGCCATTGCTCAGCATCACCGGGAACGGCACGGCGAGAACCGGTCTCGCGACGGCCGGGTTCGCGCACAGTTCCAGGTAGCGCGGCAGCAGGTCGTGGGTGATGTAGTTCCACCGCGTGTCGCGGTCGGCCCAGTTGAAGTCGGGCAGCGGGGCACGCAGCGACATGGCGCCCGCGGTGAGGGTGACGGGCGCGAAGACGCCGGGTGCGCGCACGCCCGGCACGGCGGCCTTGCCGCCCAGGGTGCTCACATACGTCATGACACGGCCCATGGATCCGCGGCCGTGCGAGGTGACGTCCCACTGGTCGGCGATGATCTGGTTCTGCTCGCGGTCCGTCATGCGCAGGGCGGCGTCGGCCAGCCCCGCACCGGTGCCGGTGGCCAGTTCCCGCCAGGCGGTGACGGCGTTGTCGTCGAGCACTCCGGCCCGGTACATCTCCTCGACCCCGGCCTGGCCGTCGGCGGCGTAGGCCTCGTGCATGGGGACCTGATCGATGAAGATGTGCTTCTGCATGATCATCAGCCGGGTCTGGTACCAGGCCAGATCCTCGGCGGTGAGCCGCTCTCCCTCGGTGCCGAGGGTCCGGAGGTCGGCGGGCAGCACATCCAGCAGCGGCGACGGGGTGTCGCGCAGCAGATCGGCGACCGTGCCGCCGACCTGGTGCAGGCCCGGCACGGCGAGGATCGACGCCACATCGCCCATGTCGAAGAAGCCCGAGGCGAACGACCCGCCCGCCAATCCGGCCAATCCGGTCCACCAGAAGTCCGGGTGGGAGTTGTTGAGCCGCAGGTAGTTCACGTAGACCTGGGTGAAGGTGCGGGTATTGGCCGCCACCCCGAGGCCGGGATCCCAGGTGGCCAGGTCGATATCGGCATTGCGGGTGGCGACCACCAGCCAGTACTGATGCAGCAGTGTCGCGTAGTGCCGCGGTTCGACACCGGCGGCCCGGGCCTGGTCGAGGGCGTCGCGCAGCACCGCCGGATCCAGCGGCAGTGCCGGGTTCAGGCCGCCGCCGCCCGTGCCGTCGCCATTGACCGACGGCAGATCCAGGTATGCGGCATAGGCTGATTCGGCGGGTGCGGCCGGAGCCGTCACCAGTCCGATCATCAGGCAGGTGAGGACCCCGGCCGTCCGTTCCTGCCGG
>NZ_JBSGBY010000329.1:0-9419 GCF_053601505.1 Nocardia sp. NPDC004722 | reverse complement strand
GGCCGATGCCCTGCGCGCCGACATCGGCCCTTACCGGCCCCCTCCCCGCCACCCTGAAACACCTACACCCCAACCTCACCCGCGACCTGATCTGCCTAATCGGCACCCCCAGCGACACCCTCATCCACCGCTTCGTCACCGACATCCTCAACCGAGGAATCCCCATCAATCCCTCAGCCCGAGCAAAACTGACCTAGGCATGTCCGCTCATTGCTGGAGCTGGACCCGGTGCTGGGGGCCGAACTGCTGAGGGTCGCGCAGGATGTCGCGCGACAGGTTGTTGATGCGCATGGTGGGTGCCAGGTTCTGACGACGCTCGGCGACGAACAACACAACCGACATCTCCACCTGCATGTCGCTGCTGGTGAGGGTGGCGCTCAGTTCTGCAGAGCTCGCCACGGGTGCTCATCCAGCTTGCCTGCTGGTCTCGTCTCCTCGTTGCCGCCGAGCTTTGTCCGGGTTGATGTAGAGGCGAACCCTTGTACACCACCGTGTTCGGGACATCGTCGTCGTTGTCCGGGTCGCCGGAATCAGCAGGATCCGGCAGCTCCGCTCGCTCCTCGATAACTACCTGAGCTCGCGCGGCGCCTGGATCGAACATGTCCTGAAGCGGTCCGACGAACGTCCCCCCGAGCCCGCGACGCTTCGCCCGAACAGCCGCCCACCCGAACACTGCCATCGGCCCGATGGTGGCGATCAGCAGTATGAATTCCCCGCCCACGCCCACGAGCGTACTGATGAAATCCCTCACTCCGCTCAGGGCAAAACTGATTTAGAACCAAACTGGACAAAGTCCTTTGTTGTGCAAGGGAATTCGTCAGCGGATGGTATCCGGTGGCATCAACGCCCACCTGCTCCGCACGCGGAGGCTCCTCGTCGTCGAGTAGCCACGGGGGATGTCGCAAACTCAGTCGAGGCCCTCGTCGAGTTGTTCCCAGGTAAGTGTGACCTCGAAGGGGGCGAGCGTATCGATCGCTGCGGCGAAATGATCGCTGCGGTTGCGGTGACCGTTGGAGACGTACTTTCCGTCGGAGTTGAGTGTCAGCATTTCGATGGAGATCACTGGGCCGTCGTCGTTGGCCATCCGGACGATCCAGTAGTGCTGGATGCCGAAGCGGGCGTACTCGGCGCGTTTGTCGATGGTGTCGGCGGTTACCGTGGTCGGTGACACCACCTCGACCACCAGAATCGTGTCCGCAACAGTGGGTTTGGTCTTCCAGCGCGGGCGCGGCTGCTCGATGCATCGGTACACGATGGTGTCCGGTCGCTTGTAGTGGAATGGAACTTCCGAAACGAGCATGTCGATGTCGCGATTGACCCGAAGACAAGGCTGGCGGTGGGATCGCTTCGCTTCGGCGTCGGCGAGTGCACGTTCGATGTTGCGGGAGACGGCGTTGTGGTTGGGCGAGGGCGACTCGCAGAAGACGATCATCCCGTCTTTGACCTCGACCGTACGAGAGACGTCTTCGGGCATGGCCAGATAGTCGTCGAGATCGACGGGCTGACTGTAGGTCTTCGGCGAAGACCAGTCGAACGCTTCCGACACGGTGTGATCCTTCGCTGTCTGGAACGACTACTCGATCGATGTCCAGAAGGCGGACGCTTCACAGCATAGCCATCGTCATGGGCAGATCTATCGTCTGATGAACTCGTTGACCTGCGGCGCTGTTCCCTGTCGAAAATCAGCGAAAAATGGCTCCTCCTACAAGTAGGAGGAGCCATTTTCAGTGTGTCCGGAGGGGGACTTGAACCCCCACGCCCTAATACGGGCACTAGCACCTCAAGCTAGCGCGTCTGCCATTCCGCCACCCGGACCGGTGGTGCTCAGCAAGGTTATCGGATCGGACCGCCTGGACCAAATCGGCCCGTATCCTGCGTGTTTGCCGCCGAAACAGAGGCGGTGGGAGTGGTTGCCGCCGGGTCGATTTCGCGACCCGGCAGGCCACCCCCCGATCTTTAGACCTTCAGTGCTTCCAGCAGCGCGGCGCGCTGACGGGAACCCAGGCCGCCGATGCGACGGTCCGCGGGGATCTCGGCCTCGTCCATCAGCTTGGCCGCCTTCACCGGGCCGATGCCCGGCAGCGCCTTGATGACCGCCGCCACCTTCGTCTTCTTGACCAAGTCTTCCGCGTCGGCGCGCTTGAGCACGTCGGCGAGGCTGACCGACCCCTTCTTGACCTGCGCGATCAGTTCCGAGCGGGCCTTACGAACCGCGGCGGCCTTGGCCAGCGCCTCGGAGCGTTGTTCGGGGGTCATGGTGGGCAGAGCCATATGTCCTTACCTTTCACTCGTTCGCTGGTATTTCGCCGACGATTCAACAGGACACCGGCGTCTGCGCAAGTACGACACACCGCGTGGACGTGGCCGACACGTCGAGCGACCGGCGAAATTCGGATATCGGGACCCGCTGGAGGCCACTTTTCGCCCAGGTCATTTGACCAGGTGTTTGCTGGGATGGCCGAGCTGGCAAATACGGGACGCAGCGGGCGGCATCGGTACTACGGTATGCCCGAACATCACACGGCACCGGCGAGAGGCGGGGCAGATGAAGGGGTCGTATTCGTACGCCGAGCCGGCCACGAGCGAACCACCCCTAGCGGATCGATACGCCAGCGCAGAGCCCGTGACCTGGAACGGAGCCCAGGTCTACCCCCTGCATTCGGAGAGCATCGGCGTCTCCCCCACCACCGTGCGCCTCGCCCTGCGCGCGGCCACCCCACGCCCCGGCGTGCGCAGCCTCGGCATCGGGCTCGGGGTGGACCGCGGTCACGTGTTGCTGGACGGCCGCCAGCTCAGGGGGGTTGACGTCTGGAGCGACGCGATGACGGGCGGCGTGGAGCTCGAGGTGCGGCCCACCGAAGCCGACGCCGCGATCACCCTCACTCCCGTGTGGGTCGACGAGACCGACAGCATCGTGTCCTGGACCGGCAACTACGGGTTGCTCGTCACGCGCGAGCCCACCCGGACCGTCCTGCACTGCAGCACCGGCGTCGGGCCACCAGATTTCGGTGAACTGGTGGTCGAATTGGCCCTCGCGCTCACTCCGCCCCCGCCCGAACCGCCCACCGAGGCGAGCCGGTATCAGAACGCGCTCTATGACCTCGGGGTGGCCATGCAGAGCCGCGGCGAAGAGGACCAAGCGTGCCAACTCTGGACGCAGGCAGCCGAATTCGGCCATCTCGCCGCCGCCTACGACCTCGGTGTGGTCCGCTACCGGCGCGGTGACTTCTCCGAGGCCGAACACTGGTGGCGCACCGCGGCCTCCCATGGCGACCCCCGCGCCATGGCAGGTCTCGCCGAACTCCTCACCCGCCGCGGAAATGCGAGCGAAGCACGGGTCTGGCGGGCGGCCAGCGCGGCCGAATCCCAGCCCGGGTAGTGAGCCAACTCACAGACGCTGGGCCCGAATTCCGGGTCCAGCCCTGATTGCCGGACGGTCGCGCCCATCTACAGTGGCGGTCGATCGCGGTCGACACCCACCGCGCACGACCCCACGAGGAACGCACGCATGATGAAGTCCGCGCGATGGACGGCCGTCGCGGCCGCCGCACTCGCCGTAACCCTGTTGTCCGGTTGCTCGGATGTCGAGAAGGCCCTCAACAAGGGCGGCGACACCAAGTGCAGCGACTACCTCGCCCAGAATGCCGACACCCAGCGCGTCACCATCACCAAATTCATCAAGCAGCAAACCGGCAAGGACAACGAGCCTCCCGGCACCCAGGTCGACCTCTCCATGGCCGCCGTCCAAAGCCTCTGCCAGGTTCAGGCCAACAAGGACACCCCCATCAAGAACGCCAACCTCCTCGGCATCCTCCACTGACCTCAAACCTCCCCCGGCGCACCCCATTTCGCCAGCTCCAGCCCCGATTTCCTTTTCCGCCAACCTCTCCGCTAATCTTGTCCAGCATCACCGGTCCGGGTGGCGGAATGGCAGACGCGCTAGCTTGAGGTGCTAGTGCCCGTATTAGGGCGTGGGGGTTCAAGTCCCCCTCCGGACACAGCGAGGCGTGAATTTCTTTGTAGCAAAAAGAAATTCACGCCTTTTCACTTCCCTCTTCGTGTCGAGCCCCGCCTCGTGAGGTTCTTCGATCGTCGTAGGTAAAACACGCCCACGGCATGGCATTCGATATGCCGTTGTAGGGTCACTCGACCTCCGCCGCCATTGAATCGATTTGCCGGTCATGGTCGGGGCGGCGGGGTGGGCGCGCTCCTGGCCCGGGGGTTACCCCTGGTGAACGATGTGGCAGGGCGCGTGCAGGCTGGAGCTGCCGCTCGGGAGGATGTTGAACAAGGCGCTGCCGGACGAATTCGTGTTGGAGGTGGGTACGAAATCGGCTTCCATCTGGCTGGCGGGGCCGCCGTTGGGGGCGGGCTGGGTCGCGATCAGGTGGAAGGGGCTGGAGATGCAGTCGAGCAGCAGGTTGAGGTAGTACGCGCCGGTGGATGCTTGTGAGGGGGTGACCGGGCTGCCTGCCAGGGCCGTGCCGTTGATCGTGAGTGACACCGGTGTTGGATCGGTCAGGGAGGCTTGGATCTGGGCGTAGTAGCAGTTGCCGCCGGAGAACCCGTATGGGGCGCAGGCCACTGTCAAGTTGCTGATTCCTGCGGAGGCGGGTGCCGCGGCGACCGCGAGGCCAGCCGCGGCACCGGCCACTATCGCGAATCCCTTGGCGCTCAGTGTTTTCAGAGTCATCGGTGCGGAACCTCCTTGTTCGATCCCCCCGGGATTGCTGTCCGGGCGCCCGAAGCGTAGCCAATCACCTGCAATTGCGAACCGAATCCATTTCACATCTTTTGGGGTATTGACGCGTCGTCCACGTCGAGCTCGTCGGTATCCATCGGCGGGATCGAGTTGCTGCCCTGCCGGACTCGGGATCGACACCCAATGTATCTAGCTATAGTGCAGTATAGTGAGTGAGCCCAATAGACACGTACAGAAGGGACCACCCGTGGAACACGGTGCGACACTGCCGAATCCGATCCTCGTCACCGGAGCGACCGGCCGTCACGGCAATACCGGTGAGCATGTGGTCAGACGACTCCGCGACGAAGGGCACCGAGTGCGGGTGCTGGCCCGGGAGCTCGGCGAGCGCACCGAGCTGCTCGAATCCCTCGGCGCGGAAGTCGTGGTGGGCGATCTGCAGCAGCGGAGAACCCTCACGGCGGCACTGACCGATGTCGATACGGCCTACTTCACCTACCCGGTTGCTCCGGGAGTGGTGTCGGCGGCCGCCAACTTCGCTGCCGCGGTGCGCGAAGCCGGGCGGCAGCCGCGGGTCGTGGTGATGTCCATGGGGCCCGCCCATCCCGACCATCCCAGTGAGCTGGGGCGCAATCAGTGGCTCGCCGAGCAGGTTCTGCAATGGGCCGGGATCGATGTGCTCATTCTGCGGGTGGTGGCGCTGTTCCATGAGAACCTGGAGGTACTGCACGCCCGGTCGGTGCGGGACGAGGGCGTGATCCGGAATTCGTTCGGCGACAGCGCCATCGGTTGGATCAGCGGTCGCGATGCCGCCGAACTGGCGGTGGCGGCCATGCTCCATCCGCAACGGTTCGACGGTCCGGTCGTGTTCCCGCCCGGCCCGGAGTCGTTCACCCACGCCCAGATCGCCGAGCTGCTCGGTGACGTGCTCGGGCAGTCGGTGCGATTCGAAGGCGTATCGGCCGAGCACTGGCGGCGGGAACTCGAGGGCCTCGCCGATGGCACGGTCAATCACGGTATGGCCCAGCACATCTCGTCGGTCGGCGAGGTCATCGCCCGCAGCGGGCAATCCATCCCGGCCGACCCGCGGCGGATACGCGAGTTGATCCGGCGCGAACCCGTCTCGCTGCGGGAATTCCTGACCGCACGCAGCGAGGTGTTCCGATGAACCGCCTCGACTGGCGGCTCAGCCGCGGAACTCGCGGCCCGTCGAGTCCGACCGATAGGCGGCCAGGAACGCGGTGACGCCAGCGTCGGCGATGCCGTCCAATTGCTCCGGCGTCGGCAAGGACGCATCCGGATTGAACAGCGCGCTGTCGAGAACCGAACCCAGGACCAGATAGGAGTAGTGCTCGGCCGCGCGGCCGGGGTCGGGTGCGGCCAGCTCGCCACGCTCGTGCAGGGCGGCGAACGCCGCGGTGAGTGCCGCGATCACCCGACCCGGCGCGCGTCGGTAGTACTCGGCGGCCAGGTCGGGGAAGCGGGCGGCTTCCAGGATGATGAGCCGGCGCAGCCGCAACACCCGTGGCTGCGCGACGGCCGCGAGATGGCGGCGAGCGAGCGCGCGCAGTGCGCCGGGAACATCGGACGCTGCGGCCAGCCCGGCGACGAGTTGCTCGGTGAATTCCACCGCGGTCGGCGTGGCCCCGAGTGCGATCTCGGTGAACAAGCGCTGCTTGTCACCG
Organism: Nocardia sp. NPDC004722; assembly: GCF_053601505.1. NCBI lineage: Bacteria > Bacillati > Actinomycetota > Actinomycetes > Mycobacteriales > Nocardiaceae > Nocardia > Nocardia sp. NPDC004722. The sequence goes on along the minus strand of NZ_JBSGBY010000329.1, from coordinate 3,032 downwards.
AAGTTGTTGTAGACGCTGCGTTTGGAAACCCTTGCGGTCGCAGCGATATCGTCGATGCTGGTACCCCGGAAACCGTGCTCGAGGAACAGCGCCGTCGCGGCCGCGGCGATCGCGGCCCGGGTACGCACCACACGCGGATCCGGACCACGATCACTGGCGGGGTCGGCCATCGGTATCCGCACCACCAGCACGTCCTCCGGATCCCCGGCCTCCACGCCCGACATCTAGCCTCCCGTCCACGATCACTGTGTTGCACCCTATCGGGCCCAGCGGTACCGTACAGTGCATTATCTGTGGTACTGCTCGGTGTAAAACTATATTTGAACTGGGCGGATTGGTAAGGACCCTGCCATGAAATTTCACGCCACCATCGAAGCCACCGGCAAGACCACCACCGGTATCGAAATACCCGCCGACCTGGTGACCGCGCTCGGTGCCGGCCGCCGCCCACCGGTCGCCGCGACCATCAACGACCACACCTACCGGACCACCATCGGCGTGATGGGCGGTCGTCACCTGCTCAGCGTCAGCGCCGCGGTGCGGACCGCCGCCGGTGTCGCGGCGGGCGACCGGGTGGAGGTGGACCTGGTCCTCGACACCGCCCCGCGGACCGTCGAACTCCCCGCCGATCTCGCCGCCGCCCTCGACGAGACTGCCCGCGCCGCCTTCGACCGGCTCTCCCCCAGTCGCCAGCAGCAGTTGGTCACTCCGATCGAACAGGCGAAAACTCCGCAGACCCGCCAGCGCCGGATCGACAAGGCCGCGAGTGAATTGCGCACCGCGGGTTAGTGTTTGCCCTCGTTGCACGCGGCCTGGGCGCCGGGGCTGTCAGGCGACGACGGTTCGTTGGGGGACGCCGACGTATTCGCTCAGGGGGCGGATCAGGGCGTTGGATTCGCCCTGTTCGATGATGTGGGCGGTCCAGCCGGTGATGCGGGACATCACGAAGATCGGGGTGAACACCTCGATCTCGAAGCCCAGCAGGTAATAGGCGGGGCCGGTTGGGAAGTCGAGGTTGGGTTTGATGCCGGTGGCCTCGTTCATGGTCTGCTCGAGGATCTCGTACATCCGGACCCACCGCTGGCCTTCGGTGGCGGCCGCGATGTCCAGGAAGGCTTTCTTCATGGTGGGCACCCGCGAGTCACCGTTCTTGTAGACGCGGTGGCCGAAGCCCATCACCTTTTCCTTGTTGGACAGTTTGTTTCGCATCCACTCCTCGGCCAGCGCCGGGTCGCCGATCTCGATCATGTCGTGCATGACCGCTTCGTTCGCCCCGCCGTGCAGCGGCCCCTTCAGCGCGCCGATCGCCGCGGTGACCGCGCTGTAGATGTCCGAGAGAGTCGAAGTGACCACGCGGGCGGCGAAGGTCGAGGCGTTGAAGCTGTGCTCGGCGTAGAGGATCAACGAGACTTCGAACGCCTTCACCAGCTCCGGCGCGGGCACCTTGCCGAAGCACATGTTGAGGAAGTTCTCGGCGAATCCCAGATGTGAATGCGGTGCGATGGGATCCAGCCCGTGGCGACGGCGGTGATCGGCGGCCACGATGGTCGGTAGCACCGCCATCATGCGGAGGGCCTTGGCGCGGTTGGCCTTCGGCGAGTTGTCGTCCTCGGCCGGATCTTCGGCACCCAGGTAGCTGATCGCGGTGCGCACCACATCCATCGGGTGGCAGTTCTCCGGCAGCTTGGCCACCAGTGCCAGCAGCGAACGGTCCGCGCGCCGCGAGGCCCGCTCCTGCTGCAGGAACTGCGCCAGCTGACCGTCGTTCGGCAGTTCGCCGTACCAGAGCAGGTAGGCGACCTGCTCGAAACTGCAATGGGCGGCCAGATCCTGGACGGCGTAGCCGCGATAGGTCAGCGAGTTGGTTTCCGGCACCACCTTGGAGATGGCGGTGGTGTCGACGACGACGCCTGCGAGCCCCTTGTAGATGGTCGGTATCGCGGTCTCCGTCATCATTGATTCCTTCCCAGGGTGAAATTGAAGATGTCGGAATCGAATTCGTTGTAGCGCTCGTATTGCAGGAGTTCGTACAGGCGGCTGCGGTGCTGCATACGGTCGAGCAGCTCGGCCTGGGTGCCGGACGCGAAGATCTCCCGCAGCCCGGTCTCGGCGGCATACATCGCCAGCCGCAGCGTAGTAACCGGGTAGATGACCGCGTTGTAGCCGATCTTTTCCAGCGTTGCCGCCGCGATGAGCTCGGACTTGCCGAACTCGGTCATATTGGCCAGCAACGGAACCGGCACCGCCGCACGGAATTTCTCGAAATCGGCGACCGTATTGAGAGCCTCGGTGAAAATCAGGTCCGCTCCGGCGTCGGCGTACGCCCGGGCACGCTCGATCGCCGCGTCGATCCCCTCGATGCCCGCGGCGTCGGTGCGGGCGCAGATCACGAAGTTCGGATCGCGGCGGGCGGCGACGGCCGCGCCCAGCCGTCGCACCATATCCTCGGTCGGCACAACGGCTTTGCCGTCCAGGTGACCGCAGCGCTTCGGGTTGACCTGATCCTCGAGGTGCAGGCCCGCGATCCCCGCGTCCTCCATCACGGTGACGGTGCGCGCCGCGCTCATCGGCTCACCGAAACCGGTGTCGGCGTCGATCAGCACCGGCAGGTCGGTGACCCGCGCGATCTGCTGACCGCGTCCGGCCACCTCGGTCAGCGTGGTGAGCCCGATATCGGGCAGCCCCAGATCGGCGGAGAGCACCGCGCCCGAGACATACACGCCCTCGAAGCCGATCTCCTGAATCAGCTTGGCCACCAGCGGATTGAACGCGCCGGGGAACCGCTGGATCCGGCCTGATGCCAGTCCCGCCTTGAACGTCGCGCGCTTGTCGGCGGCCGACGCGGCCGCTGCCAGTAGCCCCGTCATCAGAACAGTCCCTTCGGAGACTTGGGCGCGCGGGCGAGCACCTCGGACGAGACGGTGAAAGTGAGCTCCGACAACTCCTTCGCCGACAGTTCGCCCGCGCGCTGGACCACCTCCAGGAAGCGGTCCTGCTCAGCCGCTTCCACGACCCCCTCGGCGAGGGTGCGG
>NZ_JBSGBY010000328.1:0-9443 GCF_053601505.1 Nocardia sp. NPDC004722 | reverse complement strand
GGGATGGTTGGGTTGCAGCCGGGTGGCCAGCGTGCATCCCGCGCCGCGCGATCACCGTCCGCTGGCCACCGCGCTCGGCACCGACACGGTGCATTTCGGGCAGCCCGCCGACCGGATCCACTACCGGCTCCCGCGCACCCAGCCCCGCCCGCACGATCCCTATCTCCGCCGGATCATGCAGGCGTCCGCGCAACGGGCCATCGACGATGCCCGCCCGATCCGCGGCTGGCTCGAAACCTTCCGCGCCACACTGCGTCTGGAAGCGGCGGGCGGGCACGCGGTGCCGGTCGCGGCCCTCGCCACCCGGCTCGCGATCGGCGACCGCACCCTGCAACGCCGCCTGGCCGAGGCGGGCACCTCCTGGAGCACGGAGCTCGCCGCGGTGCGCCGCGACCAGGTCACGCATCTGCTGCGCAACACCAGCCTGACCGTGCAGACCATCGCCCTGCGCACCGGCTACAGCGACGCCCGCGCGCTCAGCCGCGCCTTCGACGGCTGGACCGGCCAGTCCCCGAGCGCGTATCGCCGCGCCCACCAGACGAATTGAGCAGCACGACACCGACCAGCCCGCCCCACAGGGTGAGGGTGTCGAACGCGATCCGTTCCGACACCCCTGCCCCGAGCCCGAAATGGCCTCTCGCGAAAAGAAACACCCCGCCGATCACCGAAAGCGCCACGGCCGCAACGGTGCCGAGGGCCAGCGACCGGCTGCGCCGGGCGACCTCCGGCGTGATCAGCACCATGCCGAGCAGCTGCACCAGCCATTGCAGCACCGCGATGGAGTCGTGCGCCTGCGCCCGGATATCCCAGGGCGCCAACCCGATTCCCGCGATGCCGACACCGGCGAGCGCCAGCAGGACGCATCCCGCCCGGAACGCCCGGCCCCGCCACCACCGCGCCCAGCCCAGCGCACCGGCCGCCATGAGCAGCCCGGTGACCACGAACATCACGTTCTGGACCAGATGATCGGGCGAGCAGACCGACCGCGCGAGCCCGTCACGATCGGTGTATTCACCGCAGCGGGTGATCCCCAGATCGCTGATGTAGTTGTCCGACAGGCGGTATCCTCCCGGCCACGCGAGCGCCACCACGAGCGAGACCGGAAAATACAGCAACGTCAGCAACCAGCAGACCGACGTCACCCGCGACAGCCGGACACGCACCGCAAGCGTGGTCGGGTCCGAGGACACGATCAGAACATCGCGCCGTTGGCGCGGATCGTCTGCCCCGACACCCAGCCCACCTCGTCGCTGACCAGCCAGCCGACCACCGGCGCGGTGTCCGACGGCAGCCCGAGCCGCCCGTGCGGATTGTGCAGCGCCGCCGCGGCAATGGATTCGGGCGTCTCCGCGCCGCGGAAGAAGTCGTCGTCGACCGGACCGGGCGCGACCGCGTTCACGGTGATCCCGCGCTCGCCCAGTTCCTTGGCCGCCGCGACCACCATGCGCTCCACCGCCGCCTTCGACCCCGAGTACAGCCCGTAGGTGCCGGTCATGATCGAGGTGAGCGTGGTGGACAGCACCACGTACCGCCCGTTGTCGGCCAGATGGCGGGCCGCGGCGCGCAGCGTGTTGAACGCGGTGCGGGTGTTGCGCACGATCAGCTGGTCGAAGTCGTCGTCGGTGGTGTCGGCGATCGGCTTCTTGATGACCCGTCCCGGCACGTGCACGACGATGTCCAGCTTGCCGTGGCGCGCAACGACATCCGCGAACAACGCGTCGACCTCGGCAGCCGAGGCGGCGTCGGAGCGCCGCGCCTCGGCGGTCGCGCCGAGCTCTTCGAGTTGCGCCAGAGTCTGCTTGGCGGCCTGCTCGTCACCCTGATAGGTGACGATGGTGACCGCACCGCGCGCGGCGATATTCCGCGCGAATTCCGCGCCCTGATTGCGCGTGCCGCCGATGATCAGCGCCACCTTGCCTTCGAGGTCCCGAGTACCTTGCGACATCAGTCGGTTCCCTTGTCTCTCTGCGGGTTTCGAACCTCGCCCATCCTGTCACCGGGGGCGGGCCGAGCCCAGGACCGATCGTGTCAGCAGGTAACCGAGGACGTCAGGGGGCGGCGGCACAGAACGGCTGGCAGTTGGCGGCGGGAGCCGGCGTCTTCGGGGCGGGGTCGTGGAATTTCGCGTGGCTCACCAGCATCGCGAGCGCGATCACGCCCGCCAGGATCAGACCGGCACTGATCCAGGCCACCGCCCAGTTCTGGCGGCGGACGGTGACCAGGATGGTGCCGTCGTCGCCGACCAGGACGGTGCCCAGCGGCGGCCCGGATAGCGGACCGAAGAACGAACTGCCCCAATTGAATCCGAGAGTCGGAGGCACGGCTGACCCCAATCCTGAGCGCACACGGACATGGACATACAGCGGCCCAGAGTACACTCCGACCCAATTAATAGCTATATGCTATTTGAGCAGATTATCGGTAGTTTTTACCGGTATGTCCGATGTATTCCGTTCCCGCAAAAGGACATACGCGACAACTCACTTACCGACGTACGCGGCCAGGTGCTCACCGGTCAGCGTGGAACGCGCTTTCACCAGATCGGCGGGCGTCCCCTCGAAGACGATGCGGCCACCGTCGTGACCGGCCCCGGGACCCAGATCCACGATCCAGTCCGCGTGCGCCATCACGGCCTGATGATGCTCGATCACAATGACCGATTTGCCGGAATCCACCAGCCGGTCCAGCAATCCGAGCAGATTCTCCACATCCGCGAGATGCAGCCCGGTGGTCGGCTCGTCGAGCACATACACCCCGCCCTTCTCCCCCATGTGCGTGGCCAGCTTCAACCGCTGCCGCTCACCGCCCGACAGCGTGGTCAGCGGCTGCCCGAGGCTCAGATACCCCAGGCCCACCTCCGACAGATGCTTCACAATCTTGTGTGCCGCGGGGATCTTCGACTCCCCCGTGTCGAAGTATCCGAGCGCGTCGTCCACCGGCATGGCCAGCACCTCGCTGATATCCCGTCCGCCGAGCTTGTACTCGAGCACCGCCGCCTGGAACCGCTTGCCCTCGCACTCCTCGCACACGGTCGCGACCCCGGCCATGATGGCCAGATCCGAGTAGATCACGCCCGCGCCGTTGCACGCCGGACACGCACCCTCCGAATTCGCGCTGAACAGAGCGGGTTTCACGCCGTTGGCCTTGGCGAACGCCTTACGGATGGGATCCAGCAGCCCGGTGTAGGTGGCCGGATTGCTGCGCCGCGAGCCGCGAATCGAGCCCTGATCGACCGAGATCACGCCCTCCCCCGCCGGAATCGACCCGTGCACCAGCGAACTCTTGCCCGATCCGGCCACCCCGGTGATGACCACCAGCACGCCCAGCGGAATATCGACATCCACCTTCTGCAGGTTGTTGGCGGTGGCCCCGCGAATCTGCAACGCGCCCTTGGCCTCGCGCACCGAATCCTTGAGCGCGGCCCGGTCGTCGAAGTGCCGCCCGGTGATGGTCCCGCTGCCGCGCAGCCCCTCGACGGTGCCCTCGAAACACACTGTCCCGCCGCCGGATCCGGCGCCGGGACCGATGTCGACGATGTGATCGGCGATCGCGATGGTCTCCGGCTTGTGCTCTACCACCAGCACCGTATTGCCCTTGTCACGCAGTTGCAGCAGCAGATCGTTCATGCGCTGGATGTCGTGCGGGTGCAGACCCACGGTCGGCTCGTCGAACACGTAGGTGACATCCGTCAGCGCCGACCCGAGATGCCGGATCATCTTGACGCGCTGGGCTTCTCCACCCGACAGCGTGCTCGACGACCGATCCAGGCTCAGATACCCGAGCCCGATCTCCACGAACGAATCCAGCACCCCCTGCAGCGATTCCAGCAGCGGCGCAACGGATTTGTCCTTCAGCCCGCGCACCCATTCGGCCAGATCGCTGATCTGCATGGAACACGCGTCCGCGATGCTGATCTTATTGATCTTCGACGACCGCGCCAGCTCCGAGAGCCGGGTGCCGTGGCATTCCGGGCAGATCTGGAAGGTCACCGCGCGCTCCACGAACGCCCGCACATGCGGCTGCAGCGAGTCGATGTCCTTGGACAGGAACGACTTCCGGATCTTGGGGATCAACCCCTCGTAGGTCAGGTTGATGCCCTCGACCTTGATCTTGGTCGGCTCCTTGTGCAGCAGATCCGCCAGCTCGCGCTTGTTGTACTTCTTGATCGGCTTGTCCGGGTCGAAGAATCCGCTGCCGATGAAGATGCGCCCGTACCAGCCGTCCATGCTGTACCCGGGAATGGTGAACGGCCCCTCGCGCAGCGACTTGCTGTCGTCGTAGAGCTGCGTCAGGTCGATGTCGTTGACCGCGCCGCGACCTTCACAGCGCGGGCACATACCGCCGGTGACCGAGAAGCTGCGCCGCTCCTTGACCTGCTGGCCGTTCTTCTCCACCGTCACCGCGCCCGCCCCGCTGATCGAGGCCACATTGAACGAGAACGCCTGCGGCGAACCGATATGCGGGCTGCCCAGGCGGCTGAACAGGATGCGCAGCATGGCGTTCGCGTCGGTGGCGGTGCCGACCGTGGAACGCGGATCCCCGCCCATGCGCTGCTGATCCACGCTGATCGCCGTGGTCAGCCCCTCCAGCACATCCACCTCGGGCCGCGCCAGGTTCGGCATGAACCCCTGCACGAAGGTGCTGTAGGTCTCGTTGATCAGCCGCTGCGATTCCGCGGCGATGGTGTCGAACACCAGCGAGCTCTTCCCCGAACCGGACACGCCCGTGAACACGGTGAGCCGCCGCTTGGGCAGCTCGACCGAGACGTCCTTGAGGTTGTTCACCCGCGCCCCGACCACCCGGATCAGGTCGTGACTGTCGGCGGTCGGGGTGCTCGGGGCGGACTTGCTCGTGGCCATGCGGGTCTCCATCTGTGTCGGGCGGTCCGGTCGGGGCGGAGCGCAGGTCAGGCGACCTGCTGAATGCGGACGAGGTTGCCTGCGGGGTCGCGCACCGCGAAGTCCCGCACGCCGTAGGGCTGATCGGTGGGTTCCTGCACGATCTCGACCGCGTCGAGGCCCTGCAGGGATTCGAAGGCGGCGTCGGCGTCCTTGGTGGCCAACAGAATTCCGCCGTAGGTGCCCTTGGCCATCATCTCGACGATGAGCTTGCGCTCGTCCTCGGTGATGCCCGGGTCCACGGCCGGCGGATGCAGCACGATGGAGGTGCCCGGCTGATCGGGCGGGCCGACGGTCAGCCAGCGCAGCCCGTTGTAGCCGACATCCTTGCGAAGTTCGAAGCCGAGCGCGTCGCGGTAGAAGGCCAGGGCGGCCTCGGCGTCGGTGTGCGGGAGGAAGCTCGCGTTGATGGTGATGTCCATGCTGATCAGGCTAATTGCGGAGAACTTGCCGGGGCTTCTCGATTCCTGATCGGTCTGGTCACCTGTTTCTCCACGCAGGACGGCAGCCCCTCGGGCGCGTCGGCCATCTGCTGCTTGTAGACGCTCGGCGGGACACCGACCAGTTCGGTGAAGCGCGTGCTGAAGGTGCCCAGCGAGGACGCGCCGACCGCGAAACAGACGTCGGTGACGCTCATTTCACCCATCCGCAGCAGCGCCATCGCCCGCTCGATGCGCCGGGTCATCAGATAGGAGTACACCGATTCCCCGTAGGCGGCCTTGAACTGCCTGCTCAGATGCCCGGCCGAGATGTGCGCGTCGCGGGCGAGCGCCTCCACGTCCAGCGGCTGCGCGTACTCCCGGTCGATGCGATCGCGCACGCGCCGCAGCCGCGCGAGATCACTCAGACGCTGTTCCTCGGCGGGCCTACTGGTCACTTGACGATGGTCCCACGCTGCACCGACAGCGTCGCGACAGGCGTGCCCGGCATTTTCGGGCTACCGCTCGAACGATCTTTCCGGTAACAGTTTTGATCAAACATGAGACAGTACGTGTCGGGGAGGCCGGTTCGTCCGGAATCCGACCACCAACCACTAGCTACTGTGGCCGCGCGTGGCCCGAGGGACTGGAACCACCAACTCTGATGAAGCTCTCCGCACTACGTAACCGGACCGCGCTGCGGACCGCCGCCGTCGCGCTCTCCGCGGCCCTGTCGGTGGCGCTGGCCACGGGTACCGGCTCCGCCGACCCGGACCCCGCCAAGCCCTCGGCGATCACCTCGCTCATCAAGGACGGCAAGGCCTGGCATCTGAAGGTCTACTCGGCCGCCATGGGCCAGGACATTCCGATCGACGTGCAGCGTCCGGTCGACGAGTCGCAGCCCGCGCCGAACCTGTGGATGCTCAACGGGCTCGACGGCGGCCTCGGCACCGCCAGCTGGACCGCGCAGACCAATGCCCTCGGCTTCCTGGCCGACAAGCAGGTCAACGTGATTCAGCCGATCGGCGGCCGCGGCAGCTACTACACCGACTGGATCAAGGACGACCCGCAGCTGGGCCGCAACAAGTGGACGACGTTCTTCACCCAGGAACTGCCGCCACTGCTGGACGCCGCGCTGGGCTCCACCGGTCTCAACGCGCTGACCGGTCTGTCCACCTCCGGCACCTCGGTGCTGCAGCTGGCCGAGGCCGCGCCGACGCTGTGGAAGTCGGTGGCCGCCTACAGCGGGTGCGCGCAGATCGCCGACCCGATGGGCAAGCAGTTCCTCAAGTTCGCCGTGGAGACCTGGGCGGGCGGTAAGACCGAGAACATGTACGGTCCCGACGACAGCCCGCTGTGGGCCGCCAACGACCCGGTCATCAATGCCGAGAAGCTGCGCGGCATCAACCTGTTCATCTCCAGCGGCAGCGGCATCCCGGTGATGAAGGACGTGGAGTACTACACCAAGTCCGCGCCCGGCCCGCAGGGTGACGTCAACCTGGCCCTGGGCATGGTGATCGAGGGCGGCGTCGACGCCTGCACCCACAACCTCAAGAACAAGCTGGACTCGATCAATATCCCGGCCACCTACCAGTTCGATCCGGTGGGCACGCACTACTGGCCGTACTGGGAGAACGCGCTGCACAACTCGTGGCCGATGCTGGCCGCGGGCATGAACGTTCCCGCCTGACACAGTGACTCGGAGCGCCGCATCTCCTATGGGAGATGCGGCGCTCTCGTCATTCCAGCGCGCGTTCGGCCGGAATCATCATGGATCCCGGCCGAGAACATGCCGGGATGACGGGAGAAACTCAGCGCGTGGCCGAGTCGCGCACGCTGACCGGGGTGCGCGAAATCCGGCCGCCCAGGCGCTCGTTGACCGCGAAGCCATGCCGTCGACACCAGGTGGCCAGGCGCGGGACCGCGGAGTCGTCGTCGCGGAAGGTCGGCACGAGCTGACCGACGATGTAGAGGTGATGGGCGTCGGCGGCCCGGCACAGCTGTTGCAGCACCGCGGTGCCCAGACCGGTGCCGCGCAATTCCGGATGCACGGTGATGTTGTCGAGTTTCACCGTGTCGGCGTAGATGTCGAACACCACCTCGACGAGCGGATCGCTGCGGTGCAAGGCGGCGATGTCGAACGGGACCGGTCGCAGCACACCGGGCAGGTGATCGGAAAGCCGTTGCCGCGCGGCCTCGTCGGGGGCGGTGCGGGTGAGTTCGAGGAGTTCCTCGGTGAGGTCGGCGACCGCGACGCGATCACCCACGGCGGCCAGGGGGCGGGCTGTCTCGGCGGCCTTGCGCAGCGTCTGCGCGTGGCGGGTCCAGTGCGGTGCGGTCGGCTCGTAGCGCTCGATCAGCTCGGTGAGGGTGTCCTCGAGGCAGAGCGCGGTGCCGAGGCTGCGCACGTACGCGCCGGAGAGCGCGCCCCAGCGGTGATCGTCCGCGCCGACGCCGTGCACGGCCAGTTCGCGGATCAGGGCGTCGCGGCGGCCGGTGGCGCGCGAGACCGGGGAGCCGGGCAGCAGTTGCAGCCAGCGGTGCCAGCCACCGAGATTGGCGCGGATGCGGGTACCCGCGATGTCGGCGCTGGCGTCGAGATAGTTGCACAGAGCTTGCCGTCGCTCGCGCAAAAGCTCACCGGCACGCTCGTCGGCGGGCTCGGCGGGCGGCGTCTGACCCTCGCTCATAGCGACCTACGCTAGCGTCCAGTTCACTCGGCGCTGGTCATCGGCACGCAGAAATCGCGCTACCAGGGGTTGTGGACGCGCGCGGCATCGGGAACAACACCCGAGCCCGGACCGAAAGCGCCCGGCATCGATGTTTGCTGCGAGGCAACCAGATCGAGGTCGGTAACCCGGTCCAGCAGCGAACGCTCGTAGCGACCCGCCTGCTGGCGCGACCACCCGGTCTGCTGCCGCAGTGCCTTGCGGGCGTTGCGGCGGCGTTGTTAGGTGAGCAGCGGCGCCAGCCCGGCCTCACTGCCCACGCTGCGGGCGGCGGGACGGGCGATGAGTTCGCGGAACCACCGCCGCTCGGTCTGCAACACCCAGGCGTAGGCGAGGGCGAAGATAACCAGATCGATGAGGATCGGCAGATAGGTCGACAGCAGGGCCGGGCCGGGCGGGCGCGGGGCGTCGAAGAGGAAGTGCATGGTGAACGCCAGCGCGTAGAACAGCGCGAAAACCCCGATCCGCCAACCCCACGACCGGTCGGTCCGAATCAGCAGCAGGACGATGCCGACCCCGGCCAGCGCCGACATCGCCCAATGCGAGGTGAGCGCGGTGACCAGCCGCAGCACCGCCACCAGCAGCACGTCGACCACCGGATCCTGCGGCGAGGTCAGCGCGGTCTGGGTGCTGTAGAGGCAGTCCTCGGCGATCTGCGCGCCCAGCCCGACCGCCGCGCCCAGCAGCAGCCCGTGCATGGGTCGGGTCAGCCGGGCGCGGAACAGGACCGCCACCACCGCGATGCCGATGGCCTTGATGTACTCCTCGTCGATGGGCGCGGTGATGGCCGCGCTCCAGCTGATGGCGAAGCGGTCGCCGAACAGATTGGTGATGGTCCGGCTGAGGTGGTCGTTGGCCCACATGGCCAGCCCGGTCCACACCGTGGCGCCCCAGATCGCACCCATGACCATCGGGGCGACCAGATGGCGGCGAGCCCGGAAAGGGTCCAGCGCGAACAGGATTCGGCCGATCACCAGCAGTGTGACGGCGGTGATCGGCAGCGCGGCCAGCGCCGGTGCGCCCGCGAACCACACCTGCCCGGCGGCCTGCAGCACGAACAGCAGCGGCCCGGCGACGACGGCCAGGCAGTACACCCAGAACAGCAGCGAGCGCGGCGGGAACCAGGTCATGCCTCCACCGCCTTCGCCGAGGTGAGGATGTCGGTGATGAGCTGGATCCCGGCCTCGCGGGTGGATCCGGTGGCGGTCACGGTGACCGCCACGTCCCCGCTACTGGCGACCGCGCACACTCCGCCGGTGCTGTCGGGCAGCACGCAGGTCAGCCCCTGGAAGTCGCCCGCCTCGACGATGCCGCCGTCGAAGCGCACGGTGACCCCGGCGGCGCGCAGCGGCAACAGCAGTCGCGGTGCGGCGGTGTCGAAGTCGGTGATCCCGTCA
>NZ_JBSGBY010000327.1:0-9472 GCF_053601505.1 Nocardia sp. NPDC004722 | reverse complement strand
TTGCCGTAGTCGAACACCTCAGCGCCCCGGTCCAGGAACCCGACCATCGCACCGACGTGCAGGGCCATGGAATCGCGTGCGCGGCGGTGTTCCCGACGGTGATCCTATGCCGTTGGTCGAGGCGTTCCCGGCGCTGCGTCAGCAGTTCGGCACGAATATCGGGAGCATCCAGTATTGCTCTGAACTGGAGCAGATCACGCGGACGCCCAACGGCGCGCACGCCGAACAACTGCCATTCGCGAAACAGGGCACGATGGTTCTGCTGGTGCGCCCGGCAGACGACATCGACGCATTGACCAAGATCGATGCCGCCTTCGGCTGGGGTCTGGGCTCGGTCGGGTGCCGTCGGTTGTTGGAACGGCATCAGGCCAGGATGGCGGAGTTGGAGCGCAACAAGGCGATTCAACAGGTCAAGGATGCGGAAAGCGTCATCGACAAGGTACTGCTGCTGATCGGTGAGGAAGCGCTCCGTGCAGGCCTTCCCGAGGGACTGGTCGATAGCGAACTGGCTGAGAACCCGGATCTGGAACAGGATCCGCGTTGGATAGCCGAATTGGCGTATAACGCGCACGGCGACGAAATCCTCAAGCAGCACAAGCACGCGATCGAGGTGCCGAATTCGCCGGTGAACTACGACGGTTCGCAGCGCGCGTTGCAATTCGTATCCGACTTTGGATTTCCGGATTCCTTCGCTGGCGCCAAGGGTGTCTCACTGAGCCCGCGTGTCCTCGTCGACGGTCCACAAGAGTTCCCTCGACTGCACGAATATCAGGAGCGGATGGCGTCGAACCTGGTTTCGTTGCTGTTGGAGCGGACTCCTGCGCGTGCAATGCTCTGTCTCCCTACCGGTGCAGGCAAGACACGCGTAACGGCCGAGGGAGTTATTCGTTGGGCCAAGGAAATCGGTGAGTTGGCGGGCCCCATTCTGTGGATCGGGCAGAGCGAAGAGCTGTGCGAGCAGGCGGTACAGAGTTGGAAATTTGTGTGGGAGAAAGTCGGTCCTGAGACCAAGCTCGTCATCAATCGACTGTGGTCGTCCAACGAGGCAACCCCCACCTCGAACGGACCGCACCTCGTCGTGGCGACTGACGCGAAGCTTGCGCAGTGTCTCGATCAGGAGGCCTACGAGTGGCTTCGACGACCTACGCTGGTCATCATCGACGAGGCGCATGTTGCGCAATCACCCGAGTACACCAAACTGCTACTTCAGCTCGGTCTCTCGCAACGAGAAACCAGTAGACACCTGGTCGGATTGACGGCGACCGCCTTCCGCGGCCGGAACGAGGATGAAACCCGCAGGCTGGTACAGCGTTTCGGGGACCGACGATTGGACCGCGGCGTCTTCTCCTCTGACGATCCGCAGGCCGCCTACCGTGACTTGCAGGAACTCGGCGTCCTGGCACGGGTGGAGCATCGTGAGATCGACGGTGGCGAACTGAGGTTGTCGGACACCGAAAGTGAGAACGCCGCACGGTTCAGAGCCCTGCCAAAAGCCGCCGAGCAGCGATTGGCCGATGACCACGAGCGGAACAACCGATTGCTCAACGAGATCGAGGCCATGCCGGATGACTGGCCGATTCTCTTCTTCGCGGCTTCGGTAGCCCATGCGAAGCTCATGGCTGCCAAGCTGAATGGTCGTGGAATCTCTGCCGCTGCAATCGATTCCGCCACAGCACCCGCTACCCGCCGCGAGCGCGTCGAGGCGTTCCGCAAGAAGCGGATTCGTGTGCTCACCAACTATGGCGTGCTGACCCAGGGATTCGATGCGCCGGCGACTCGGGCCGTCGTGGTCGCTCGGCCGGTGTACAGCCCCAACGTGTATCAGCAGATGATCGGTCGCGGCCTGCGTGGTCCGCGCAATGGCGGCGAGCGGACCTGCTTGATCCTCAATGTTCGGGACAACATCGCCAATTTCGGCGAAAGTCTGGTGTTCACCGAGTTCGAATACCTCTGGAAGGGAGCACGGTGACCGAGGACGCCTATCGACATAGTCACCCGCTCACTACCGAGCAGCAGGCGGTTGTCGATCAACCCTGGGACGCTCGTGTTCTCGTCACGGCAGGAGCGGGCGCGGGCAAGACACATACTCTCGTGCGGCGGTTGGACGCTCTGATCGCGAGGGAGGAACTGGCGGCCGCGGAGATTCTGGTCCTCAGTTTCTCGCGTGCGGCGGTCAGGGAGTTGACGCGCCGCATCTCACGACATGCCTTGTCCGCCAAGCGTGTCCGTGTTCAGACGTTCGATGCGTGGGCGACCTCGCTGCTGGTCGAGGTCGACGAGGGCGGCGATTGGCGCAATCGGCCGTTCGATGATCGCATCGAGGCCGCGGTCGAAGCGATCGAGCGCGGGTTCGCTGACGACTGGTATGCAGAGGATCTCGCGCATATCGTCATCGACGAGGTGCAGGACCTAGTGGGGGCTCGCAGGCGCATGGTCGAGGCATTGATCACTCGATTCCCGCGAGTGGGTCTGACGGTCGTCGGGGATACCGCGCAAGCGATTTACGGATTTCAAGTGGCCGATCGGGCTGAACGGGTGGCCGAGTCCAATCGCTTCTTCGAGTGGCTACGGGCTCATGCCGGTTCCGATCTGGTCGAGTTGCGATTGGACCGCAACTTCAGAGCCCGGACATCAGAAGCGCGTACGGCATTGCTGCTCGGACCACAGGTCGGCCGATTGTCCGCTGGCAACGCGCAGGCAGGCAAAGAGGCCGAAGGCATCCATCGTCAGCTGCGCGATCGACTATCGTCCGTGGAATCGTTCGGTTCGCTCGATGATGAGTTCACACAGTTGGCATTGACCAACTTTCCGGGCAGCTGCGCCATTCTCACGCGAGATAACGGGCAAGCGTTGCTCATCTCGGAAATGCTGCGTAACAAGGGAATTCGGCACAGCCTCAGGCGAAGCGCGAGAAGCCGTCCCGCGCCCGGCTGGCTTGCGAGCATGTTCGACCGCGCAGGCCTGACCGTGGACGAAGCCGAGGTGAAGGTGCTTGCGGCCGAACGCCTGGCCGACAAGACGGAGGCGACTCCCGAGGAGATCTGGCGGGTGGTCCGCACTCTGGGTCGTGACCGCCGTCGCAGCGGTGGTGTGGTGGCCTTGGATGCGATACGGCAGGCGATTGCCGAACAACGAATCCCGGATGAGCTCGTGCCGCAACCCACTGAGCCGCTGACCATTTCGACCATTCACCGGGCGAAGGGGCTGGAATTCGACCGCGTCATCATTGCCGTGTCGACCGGGAGGTACCCGGTCAAGGGTTCCGATCCGGCCGAGCATGCTCGACTCCTGTATGTCGCAATGACCCGACCGCGCGATGATCTGTTCCGGATTGACGAGCTGACCAAACTTCCCACCGTGATACGCAAGGACAAGCGTCTCGGCCGCTGGTACATCGGCAGTATCAAGAAAGGTGAGCAGGGGAAGCGTTGGGGTGTTGAGGCGATCGGCAACGAGTCGGACACCAGCCTTCCGCCGGGAACCGTTGTCTTTCAAGAAGACCCGGTACAGGTTCAGGAGTATTTGCGACGAGTAGTGCGGCCCGGCGACACAGTCGAGTTGCGGCTGGCGCCGGGTTCTTGCCCGGACGGTGCTATGGGACCGGATTACGTCATCCATCATGCCGAGAACCCGATCGGCGTCGCATCGTCGCGTTTTCGAATCGAACTCCATCGGTTGTTCCAGTGGGGCCCAGACTTCGTAGTCCGGTGGTGGCCGCAACGAATCGTCGGTATGACGGTCGACACCGTGGAAGCGGTGGCAGGAGATCGGGCGCTGACCGAGCGAGTGGGATTGGGCGACAAGGGAATCTGGTGTGTCCCACGGCTGTGCGGCCTGGGGCGCTTCTACGACTGGACAGAGTTCGAAGGGATCGGAGACGACCATGGCGCATGAGGCCCACTACCGAGTGCGGGAAACTGTTCGTGAGCGTGTGGTCGCGGATCTACTCGGCCCGGCCGGCGGACCTGACGAGGTGTTGACCGACGATCAGCCGATCACCGCGTATCCAACCGGCGTACTCTACCCGCAGCAGGTGGATGCCGTCGCGGAAGCCGAGATCGCGGGAGAGGATGACGGATCCGACAATTCCGGAGGCGTCTACAGTGACCCCGACGAAACCGGCGATGTCGGTGTAGCGCTTGCCGGCCGCCGACGGCCTTCGTCGATGGGTTTGACATTCGCCGTCGATCCCGAGATCGCCGATATTTTGACAGTCACGGTCGAGGCCGCGCGGTATCTGCCCCAGGACCACGACGGTAACCCCATCGAAGTGCAACGGGTCGAGTCGCGATCCACCGACGAGCAGCGCGAACACTGGAAACGTGAGTCGCTCACTCTGCCGGTCGTTACGGTCGATCTACGTGAGCAGGGCAGAACCACTCCCTACAAGCTTGGGCACGACCTGGAGTTGCGGGCATTCGTACGCCGGGCAGATCCGGTTAGTGGTCATGTCACGGTGACTATTTCACTGATCAATACCTGTCGCGCCGATCGGTTCGCGCTGCAGGATCAGTTCTGTGTCTTCCAGCCGGTCGTACGCGTCACCGGGCCCATCGATACCACCCCGATTGTCGAGCGCCGCGCGAATGACGGTGCCGTCGACAGCGAGCTGGGTCTGAGTCGTCTGCTTTATCGACATGCCCCGATCTTCGCCCGGGGGCATGGCTGCGCGGTCGAATGGCAGTGGACGCCCGCTGGGCCGGGGGAATGGGTGGACTCGGCGTCGGTGCGAGTCAATGCGCTGCACACCACCTTCGTTCCCTCTGTCGATGTGCTGCTCACCGACTCGAATCCGGATATCAACGACGGTGCGCTGGCCATGGGCGATCTCGGCACGAAACCGCTGCCGGTGGTAGTCGGGGCATTGGATGCCCTGCTGGACGGTTATGCCGCATGGATCGAGAAACGACAGGCGGAAGCCGATCGTTTGGCCGACACCGAATACAGTCCGGCTGCTCACGAGCAGATCCGGCAATGTCGAGAGGCGCTGGGGCGCATGCGATCCGGGCTTGGGCGGATCGAAGAGGATCCCCACGTGTTCCAAGCCTTCCAGCTGGCCAACCGCGCGATGATGTCGCAACGGGCGCAGGCGAAATGGGCACGCAATGGCCGGGTGGGCAAGCCCGTCGAGGACGGACGGTGGCGGCCGTTCCAGATCGCCTTCATTCTCCTGTGTCTGGATGGGATCGCAGAGCCGGACCATGCCGATCGCGGCGTCGCCGATCTGCTGTGGTTCCCGACGGGCGGCGGCAAGACCGAGGCGTATTTGGGTCTGGTCGCCTTCACCACCTTCCTCCGCAGGTTGCGCGATCCGAAGGACGGCGGTGGTGTCACCGTCCTGATGCGGTACACGCTCCGACTGCTGACGTTGCAGCAGTTCGAGCGTGCCACGACCTTGATCTGCGCGATGGAGGAATTGCGGCGAGCAGATCCGAGCCGGCTCGGTGACGAGCAGATTTCCATCGGTATGTGGGTGGGTTCTTCGGCAACGCCCAATCGTATCGAGGATGCCGTCGGCAGTCTGGAAAGACTCCGCGAGAACCAGAGGGTTCAGGAGAAGAACCCCGTCCAACTGCACTCCTGCCCCTGGTGCGGCACCTCGTTGAGCGCCTTCGACTACTCGGTCGACGAGGCGAGACTTCAGATGCACATTCGCTGCCCGGTATCCGACTGCGCGTTCCACAGCGGACTGCCGGTACACGTTGTGGACGATTGCATCTACGAGGCGCACCCGACACTTGTCATCGCGACGGTCGACAAGTTCGCCTCTATGGCCTGGCGGGAGCAGACCGCAGCACTGTTCAACCGGGACCGTGGACCGGATACCGCCTTGCCCGAGCTGATCGTCCAGGACGAGTTGCATTTGATATCAGGTCCGCTTGGCACCCTTACCGGCCTCTACGAGACGGCCGTGGACGTGGCGGCGGGGCGACCCAAGGTGATCGCCTCCACTGCGACGATTCGGCGGGCCAATGATCAGGGCAAGCAGCTGTTCAATCGCACAACCAGGCAGTTTCCGCCGGCGGGGCTCGATGCCCGGGATTCCTGGTTTGCTGTCGAAAGCCCTGCGATTACCAAGGCGACTCGCCGCTACCTCGGGTTGCTGGCACCCGGAACCAGTCAGGCCACGCTCCTGATCCGTGCGTACGCGGCGTTGCTGCATGCCGCAAATACGGTCGAAGCGAATGACGAGGTGCGGGATGCCTATTGGACGCTCGTCGGCTACTTCAACAGTCTGCGCATTCTGGCCGCGGCCGACGTTCAGGTCCGCGATGACGTCGTCGATCGACTGGAAGGTCTGGCACGGCGAGACGATTCGATACCGCGCGTCCATCTCGAACAATCCGAGCTGACCAGTCGAGCGGATGCGACAGAGGTGCCACAACGCCTCAAAGCGTTGGAGCAGCGCTACCCGAATGCACTTGATGTCATGCTGGCCACCAACATGATCTCTGTCGGTGTCGACGTCGATCGCCTCGGACTGATGGCGGTGATGGGGCAGCCCCAGACGACAGCGGAATATATCCAGGCGACAAGCCGGGTCGGCCGTCTGCATCCGGGACTTGTTGTCGTACTTCTCAATTCGATGAGGTCGCGTGATCGATCACACTACGAGAACTTCCAGGGTTTCCACTCTGCGCTCTATCGTGAGGTCGAATCATCCAGTGTGACACCGTTTTCGGCTCGCTCCCGTGATCGTGGACTGCATGCGGTACTGGTTTCCTTGGTGCGCTTGCTGATTCCGACTGCCCGTCCGAACGAGGCGGCCGCACGTATAGTGACCTTCCGGAGTGAGGTCGAGGGCATCAAGAAGATGTTGCTCGAACGGGTCGTCGAGGTCGATCCGCGCGAGTACGAGCACACCGAGCAGGCCCTGGACGACATCATCGAATGGTGGTGCGAACTCGCCGAGGAAAAACCGGAACTGGTGTACGAGGCCGAGAAGCGGCATCCCAACGCGCTGTTGGGAACCCATGACGACCCTGAGAGTTTCGAACGTATCCCGACCCTGTGGAGCCTGCGCGATGTCGACGCGGAGTCCGCGCTGTTCCTGAGGAAATGACGTGAGCCCACTGCCTCCCCGCGGCCGAAGCCGCGGCAGCCTGCTCCCCGACGTCCGGGGGTACCGCAAGATAGGTGCGGTCCGCCGCGCGCAGCTCATCACCACGTACGGTGTCGGATCGCTGATCGCCGTCGAGAATGGTTCATATATCGTTGGTGGTCTTGAGGATTGGCAGGTTACCGATGATCTGATCATCGACGAGCCTCGGTTGGCCGGAATTCTAGGAGTGGATAACTTTCGCTTGCCGCCGGCACCGAACGAGCGGGTCCACGACGGGATCAAGGTTCATCGCTTTCCGGTGTGGTACTCCTGCTCCGGATGCGACAAGCTGGCGCCGTTCCGGGAATTCAACTCGCCCAAGGGCAAGATTCTGTGTGCCGAATGCGGCGACGAGCTGACTCCGTCTCGCTTCATCGCTGCCTGCGACAACGGTCATGTGACCGACTTTCCCTACCGAGCCTGGGTTCATCGCGTCCCTGACGGTCATGCCGACAGTTGCCAGGGTGCCCTGAGCATAAAGACCGCGGGTTCGACCGCCTCTCTGCGCTCCATCCTGATCACCTGTGAATGCGGCAAGACGGTTTCTATGGAGGGCTCCTTCCGGCGAAACGCACTCTCCGGCTTGAAGATCAAATGCTACGGTGACCGTCCTTGGCTGGATCAACGAGACGCCGTCGAGTGCACACAACAGCTTCGGACATTGCAGCGCGGCTCTTCGGCCGCATGGTATGCCGTGGTTCGCTCGGCCATCTCGATTCCGCCTTGGTCGGAAGGCCTGCACCGGATCGTCGGCCCCTTTTTGTCGAAGCTGATGGGGCGGTCGGACGCCGAAATCGCCGGCTACCTCGATGTCGGTGGGATACTCACGAACACCAGTTACAGCACCCAGGACGCGATCCGGATCGTGCGGGATGCGGAGCAAATCGACGATGGGCCGGGGCCTGTGCTGGACTGGCACGGTCTGTTGCGGGAGGAATACCACCAGCTGCACAGCCACACCCCCGAACATGATCGGCAACAGCATTTCGTTTGCGAGCCGCCGAGCGGCGACGTCGAACCCATTCGAAGGCAGGGCATCTCGAAGTCGATGTTGGTGCACCGACTCCGAGAGGTCCGTGCGCTGCAGTCGTTCACCCGCATCTCTGGTCCCGACGACAACGACAAGAAGCGGCTGGCACCTCTCAGCACGACGAAACAGACGTGGCTCCCGGCCATCGAAGTTATCGGTGAAGGCGTCTTTCTCGACTTGTCCGGGGACCGTCTCACCACCTGGGAAGCCGATAAGGACGTCGTCGATCGGGCGAATGCCATCCGCGCGCACCACCGGGCGGCCCACCCGCGACCTGGATCAGGCCCTCGAGATCATCCGCTACAAGACCGCCGCCTACACCGTGGTGCGGCCGCTGCAACTGGGCGCGGCGCTGGCGGGCGCGGGACCCGATGTGGCGCGGGCACTCTCGGACTACGGCAGCCCGCTCGGCGAAGCCTTCCAACTCCAGGACGACCTGCTCGGCGTCTTCGGCGATCCGGCCCGCACCGGCAAATCCATCGTCGACGACCTGCGCTCCGGCAAACACACCGTCCTACTCGCCCTGGCCCTGCACTACGCCGACCCGACCGAACGCGCCCAACTCGAGGCCCTCATCGGCAACCCCCGCCTCGACGCCCACGGCGCCGCCACCTGCCGCCGCATCCTCGCCACCACCGCCCGCCCCAAGGTGGAACGCATGATCCGCGACCGCTGGCTCCTGGCCCAACGCACCCTCTCCCGCGCCCCCTTCCCACCCCCCGCCGTCTCCGGCCTCCGCAGCATCGCCGACTCCGTCATAGCCCGCACCGCCTGACCCGCCGCCGATGCGGTGACGGATGCGCCGAAGGCGGACCTCGCGCAGCCTGTTTTCATCAACCCATGTTTCGATGCCCCGCCGTCGGTCGGTCACGCTCGATGACCGCCCGGCGCTGCGGGCGGAATCGGGGTGGCGGTTGTGGTTAACTCGCGGCAAGCGGTGGGTGTTTGCCCGGTTCGGTGTGGGTGAGCGGAACGCCTGCGCGTGCCCGGACGTTGCGTCAGGGAGCCGAGAGGGTGGAAGACATGGTGCGCCTTGTGTATTCGGTAGGGCCCGCGATCGGGGCGGTGGGGGCGTTGGCGGTCGCGCTGGTGGTGCCGCCGTTGCTGTCCGCGGCGGTGCCGACCCGGGAGACCGACGTGGCGGCGGGGACGAGTATCACGCTGAACGCCACCGGGATCGGGGCCGTGCACGGGGGGACGGATCCGGCGAACTCGGTGGTGTTCCGGGTGCCCGCGCAGATGCGGCGGATCGCGACCGGTGACGAATCCATCGCGGTGCTGAAGGTCGGCGACGAGCGGGTGTCGGTGTCGGTGTCGGACGGGATCACCGACTTCGACAC
>NZ_JBSGBY010000326.1:0-9574 GCF_053601505.1 Nocardia sp. NPDC004722 | reverse complement strand
AACGGCACGTCCGCGTGCGCGAACGCCTGCAGATCGCGCTCGCGCACGGTCTTCAGCAGTTCGGTGAAGCTCGCGCCGGTGTCCACCGGCGAACGCAGCACCAGGGTGTTGACGAACATGCCGACGAGATCGTCGAGCGCCTGCTCGCCGCGGCCCGCCACCGGAATGCCGACGGCGATGTCATCGGTGCCGCTCAACCGCGCCAGCAGCGCGGCGAAGGCGCTGTGCACCACCATGAACAGGGTGGTGGCATTGCTCTGCGCCACCCGGTTGAGACCGGCGATGAGCTCGCCCGGCACCTGGAAGCGATGGGTGCCCGCGTCGTAGGAGGCGACGGCCGGACGCGGCTTGGCCGACAGGCGCAGCTCGTCCGGCAGGCCGGACAGCGTCGAAGACCAGTAGTCCAGCTGCTCGGTGATGAGCGAACGCGGGTCCTCTTCCGAACCCAGCGTCTCCCGCTGCCACAGCGCGTAATCGGCGTACTGCACCGGCAGTTCGGTCCAGCCCGGGGTCTCGCCCTGGCTGCGCGCGATGTAGGCGGTCATGAGATCGCGCACCAGCGGGTTCATCGAGAAACCGTCGGCGGCGATGTGGTGGGCCACCAGGACGAGGACGTGATCGTCCGCGGCGAGGCGGAACGCGCGCAGGCGCACGGCAGTCTCGGCGGTGACGTCGAAACCCTGTGCGGCGAAGGCGTAGACCGCGGCGAACAGCTCACCCTCGGTCACGTCGAGCACGTCCAGCTCCGGCACGGCGCGCCCGGTCGGCAGCACCTTCTGGTAGGCGACGCCCTCGTGCGAGGGGTAGATGGTCCGCAGCGACTCGTGCCGCGCGATCACATCCGCGATCGCGCCGCGCATGGCGTCGAGATCCAGTGCGCCCGTGAGCCGTACGGCCGCCGGGATATTGTTCGCGGCCGACTCCGGATCGAACCGGTTGAGGAACCACATGCGCTGCTGCGCGAGCGACAGCGGCGGGTACTCCGGCCGCGTCCGCACGGTGAGCGCCTGGCGCACACCGGTTCCCGCGTGCGACTCCACCCGCGCGGCCAGCGACGCCACGGTCGGGGCCTCGAACAGCGCGCGCACGCCGATCTCGGCGCTCAGCGCCGCCGACAGCCGCGCCACGACCTGGGTGGCGACCAGCGAGTTGCCGCCCAGCTCGAAGAAGTCGTCGTCCACGCCGACCCGCTCGACGCCGAGCAGATCGGCGAAGATCTGCGCGATGATCTCCTCGATCGGCGTCGCGGGGGCCCGGAAACGCTTGGCCTCGAACACCGGAGCGGGCAGCGCCCGGCGATCCAGCTTGCCGGAGGCATTCACCGGGAAGGCATCGAGCACCACGATCGCGGCCGGAACCATGTAGCCCGGCAGCGAGGAGCCGATCGCGATCTTGACCGCGTCGAGATCGACGACCGAATCCGGTTCGCGGACCACGTAACCCACCAGCTGATCGCCGGCGTGCGCGTCGGTGCGCACCACCACGACCGACTGCGCGATGTTCGGCTGCGCCAGCAGCGCCGCCTCGATCTCGCCCAGCTCGATGCGCAGACCGCGCAGCTTCACCTGGAAGTCGGTGCGGCCCAGGTAGTTCAGCTCACCGTCAGCGGTCCACGTGACCAGGTCACCCGTGCGGTACATGCGGTCGCCGCCCACGAACGGGTTGGCCACGAACCGGTCGGCGGACAGGTCCGGGCGGCCGAGGTAGCCGCGCGCCAGCTGATCGCCCGCGAGATAGAGCTCACCCGCGACACCCGGCGCGACCGGGTGCAGACGGGCATCGAGCACGTAGGTTTCGGTGTTCCAGACCGGGCGGCCGATCGGCACGAACACGGTGTCGGTGTCCACGACCTCGTGGTAGGTGACGTCGACGGCGGCCTCGGTGGGGCCGTAGAGGTTGTGCAGGCGCGCACCGGTCAGCTCGCGCAGCTTCTGCGCGGTCGGCGCGGGCAGCGCCTCACCGGAGGCGAAGACCTGCCGCAGACGCGGTGCGGGGACCGAGGCGTCGCCGTTCTCGTTGCCGAGGGTGGCGACGAAGACCGACAGCATGGACGGCACGAAGTGCGCGGTGGTGATGCCGGTTTCCGCGATGACCTGCGCCAGGTACACCGGGTCACGGTGCCCGTCCGGCTTGGCGACCACCAGTCGCGCGCCGGTCTGCAAGGGCCAGAAGAACTCCCACACCGACACGTCGAAGGTGGCCGGAGTCTTCTGCAGCACCGCGTCGTTCGCGTCGATCGGGTACTCGTGCTGCATCCACAGCAGGCGGTTCACGATCGCGCCGTGCTCGACGGCCACACCCTTGGGGCGGCCGGTCGAACCGGAGGTGAAGATGACGTAGGCGGTGTGCTCGGGCCGGATCGCCGCGCCCCGTTCGGCATCCGTGAGCGGCGCGTCGGAGTAGGCGTCCAGGTTGAGCGAATCCACCTCGAGCACCGGCACATTGCGGCCGGTGACGAAGTCGTCGCGACCGGTGGTCAGAATCGCGACCGGCCGCGCCACATCGAGCACGTAGTCGATGCGCTCACCCGGCTGATCCGGATCCAACGGCACGTACGCGCCGCCGGCCTCCAGCACCGCGTACATAGCGACGACCAGATCCAGCGAGCGCCGGATGGCTAGCGCCACATGCGATTCCGCGCCTACGCCCTGCGCGACGAGCTTGCGCGCCAGCTTGTGCACCCGCGCCGAGAACTCGGCGTAGGACAGACTTGTCCCCTCGAACTCCACGGCAGGCGCATCGGGGCTGGTCAGAGCCTGTGCCTCGAACAGCGAGACCAGGGTGCCCGGCTCGATCGCATGCGACGTGTCGTTCCACTCGTCGAGCACCTGCGAGCGCTCATCGGCGACCAGCAGGTCGATATCCCCGAGCGGCAGCTCCGGATTCGCCACCACGGCGGCCAGGATCAGATCCAAACGGCGCGCGAACGCCTCGATGGTCGGCTCGTCGAAAAGGTCCAGCGCGTAGGAGATCTCGGCGGACATGCCCGCGTTCTCGCCGCGGTCGTCCTGCGCCTCCTGCAAGGTGAGTTGCAGGTCGAACTTCGCCAGGCGCGCGTCGTAGTCGATGCCGTTGACCGACAACCCGGGCAGCTCCAGGCTGGCCTGCCGGGTGTTCTGGAAGGTCAGCATGACCTGGAACAACGGGTGCCGCGCCTGCGAACGCGACGGGTTGAGCACCTCGACCAACCGCTCGAACGGCACATCCGCGTGCGCGAACGCGTGCAGGTCGGCGTCACGAGAACGGGCCAGCAGATCGGCGAAGGTCTCGTTGCCGTCCACCTCGGTGCGCAGCACCAGGGTGTTGACGAACATGCCGATCAGATCGTCCAGCGCGGCCTCACCACGACCGTGCACCGGGGTACCGATCGCGATATCGGACGTCCCCGACAACCGCGCCAGCAAGACCGCCAAAGCGGAGTGCATGACCATGAACAGCGAGGCATTGTGCCGACGGCCCAGATCCACCAGCGCCTGCTGGGTTTCCGCCGAAATCGCGAACGGGTACGTGCCACCCTGGTAGCTGGCCACGGCCGGGCGCGCCCGGTCGGCGGGCAGCACCAGTTCGTCGGGCAGATCGGCCAGAGCGTCGGTCCAGTAGCGGATCTGCTTGGCGATCAACGACTCCGGGTCTTCCTCGGAACCGAGGACCTCACGCTGCCACAGCGCGTAGTCGGCGTACTGCACCGGCAGTTCCGCCCACGCCGGAGCCTCCCACGAGGTGCGGGCCGCGTAAGCCACCATGACGTCACGCGCCAGCGGGCCCATGGACCAGCCGTCGGCGCTGATGTGGTGCACCACCATGCCGAGGATGTACTCGGTCTCACTGAGCTCGAAAAGCGCCGCGTGCAAAGGCACTTCGTCGGTCACATCGAAGGCCATGGTGGCCAGCTCGACCAGGTGATCGATGAGATTGGCGTCGGTGACCGGCACCGGCGTCAGGTCCGGCACGATCTGCGCGGCGTCCAGCACCCGCTGCACCGGGCCGTGCACGGTCTCCGGGAACACCGTGCGCAGCGACTCGTGACGGTCGATGACGTCGATGACCGCGACCTGCAGGGCCGCGATATCCAGCTCACCCGACAGGCGAATCGCCACCGGGATGTTGTTGACCGCCGAGGCGGTGTCGAAGCGGTTGAGGAACCACATGCGCTGCTGCGCAAGCGAAAGCGGCACCTCGCTGGGGCGTTCGCGGGCGACGAGCGCCTTGCGGCCACCGTCACCGACGTGCGATTCCACGCGGGCCGCCAGGGCCTCCACCGTGGCCGCCTCGAACAGCATGCGCACCGGGACACGGGTATCGAGCGCGGTACCCAGCCGGGTCGCGACCTGGGTGGCGATCAGCGAGTTGCCGCCCAGCTCGAAGAAGTCGTCGTCCACGCCGACGCGCGCGATACCGAGCACCTCGCCGAAGATCTGGGCGACGATCTCCTCGATCGGCGTTGTCGGAGCGCGGAATTCGCGGACCTCGAAGCGCGGCGCGGGCAGCGCGCGGCGATCCAGCTTGCCCGACGCGTTCACCGGGAACGCGTCCAGCACCATGATCGAACCCGGCACCATGTACGCGGGCAGGGTGCGCTGCAACGAGGTCTTGACCCCGTCCAGATCCACCGGGCCGCGGGTCACGATGTAGGCGACCAGCTGATCGCCGGCGACCGTGTCGATGACCAGCACCACGGCCTGCTGCACCTTGCCGTGCGAGAGCAGCGCGGTCTCGATCTCGCCGAGCTCGATGCGCTGGCCGCGGAACTTCACCTGGAAGTCGGTGCGGCCGATGTAGTCGATGACGCCGGGATCATTGTGGTTCCAGCGCACCAGGTCACCGGTGCGGTAGAGCCGGGTGCCCGGCGCGCCGTACGGGTTGGCGACGAAGCGCTCGGCGCTGAGGTCCGGGCGGCCGAAGTAGCCGCGCGCCACCTGCGCGCCACCCAGGTACAGCTCACCCGGGACACCGGCGGGCACCGGGCGCAGGCCCTCGTCCAGCACGTAGGTCTGCGCGTTCCACACCGGGCGGCCGATGGGCACCGAGGTGACCACGGGCGCGTCGATGGGCGCGTAGGTGGCGTGCACGGTGAACTCGGTCGGGCCGTACAGGTTGTGCACCGCGGCGGTGGAGAAGCGGCGGAAGGCCGTCACGGTGGCGGGCGGCAGCGCCTCACCGGCGACGAGAACCGCACGCAGGGACAGGCATTCGGCGGCCGAGGCGCTGGAGGCGAACACGCTCAGCATGGACGGCACGAACGAGGTCATGGTGACCCGGTGCCGTCCGATGACCTCCGAGAGGTACATCGGGTCGCGGTGCCCGTCCGGCGCGGCGATGACCTGCTGCGCGCCCACGGCCAGCGAACCGAACAGCTCCCACACCGAGACGTCGAAGGTGACCGGCGTCTTCTGCAGGATCACATCGGTGTCGTCGATGTCGTATTCGCCGGTGATCCAGGCGATCTGGTTGAGCACCGCGGCATGCGGCACGGCCACGCCCTTGGGGCGGCCGGTCGAGCCGGAGGTGAACAGCACGTAGGCGGCATTGTCGGCCCGCAGCGGGGCCAGCCGGTCCGCGTCGGTGACCGGGGCGTCGCTGTAGTCGCTCAGATCCAGCGAATCCAGGTGCAGCACAGCGCAATCCGACGATTCCACCGCATCCAGCGCGGTGGTCAGCAGCACCACCGGCTCGGCGGTGCGCAGCACGTAGTCGGTGCGCTCGGCCGGGTGATCCGGATCGATCGGCACGTACCCGCCACCGGCGGTCAGCGTCGCGTAGATGGCGACCAGCATGTCCACCGAGCGGCGAATGCCCACCGCCACCAGCGACTCCGGGCCCACGCCGTCGTCGATGAGCTTGCGCGCCAGGCGATTGACCCGGCCGTCGAACTCCGCGTAGGACAGCTCCTCGGCCGGGCCGAACATGCTGCCGCTGCGCTCGCCCGGATCGAAGATCAGGGCGGTGGCCTGCGGGCGGATCCGGACCTGGGCCTCGAATAGATCGAGAACCGTCGCGGCGGAGGGTAGCTCGCGCTCGGTGTGGTTCCAGGCGTGCAGCACGGTCTCGCGCTCACCCGAACCCAGCACGTCGATATCGCGCACCACCGTCTCCGGCGCGGCGACCGCGGTCTCGAGCACGCGCAGGTAGCGCTGCCCGAACTCGGTGACGGTGGCGGCGTCGAACAGATCGGTGGCGTAGGACAGCACCACCGACAGCCCGGCGGGCGCACCGGCCAGATCGCGCTGCTCGGTCAGCGTCCACTGGAGGTCGAACTTGGCGATGTCGACCTCGAGCTCGTCCGCGGAGACGGTGAGGCCGGGCAGCTCCATGGAGCCGTGCGACATCTCCTGGAACGACAGCATGACCTGGAACAGCGGATGCCGGGCCTGCGAACGGGTCGGGTTGATGACCTCGACCAGCCGCTCGAACGGGACATCGGTATTGGCGAAGGCCGCCAGATCGGTCTCCCGGGTGCGAGCCAGGAAATCGGTGAAGCGTTCCGCCCCATCCACTTCCGAGCGCAGCACCAGGGTGTTGACGAACATGCCGATCAGGTCGTCGAGCGCCTGCTCACCACGACCGGCGACCGGGGTGCCGATGGCGATATCGGAGGTACCCGACAACCGGGCCAGCAGCACCGCCAGCGCGGAATGCATGACCATGAACAGCGAAACACCCTGGGCGCGAGCCAGACCCGCGAGCCGGGTGTGCAGTTCCGCCGGGATCTCGAAGGTGACGCGCGAACCGTGGAAGCTCTGCACGGGCGGCCGCGGACGGTCGGCGGGCAGATCCAGCTGATCCGGCAGACCGGCCAAACTCTCACGCCAGTGCGTGATCTGGCGCGCGGCCATGGACTCGGCGTCGGATTCCGCGCCCAGCACCTCGCGCTGCCAGATGCTGAAGTCCTGGTACTGCACCGGCAGCGGAGCCCACGCGGGTTCCTGACCGGCGACGCGCGCCAGGTAGGCGGCGGTCATGTCGCGCGAGAGCGGACCGAACGAGAAGCCGTCCGCCGCGATGTGATGCACGACGAACGCGACGGCCAGATCGACGTCGCCCGGCTCGTTCGCGAGCCGGAAGACCCGCACCCGGATCGGCAGCTCGGTCGACACGTCGAACCCGGTGGAGGCGAATGCCGCCAGCGCGGAAGGCAATTCGGCCTCGGCGAGATCCACCACCTCGATGCCCAGATCCACCTCGGACATGGGCAGCACGCGCTGGAAGCCGCCGTCCCCGGACTCGGGGAAGATGGTGCGCAGCGATTCCTGGCGCGCGACCACATCGCTCAGTGCCAGCTGCAGCGCCTCGATATCGACCTCGCCGCGCAACCGGACCACGAACGGCAGGTTGTAGGTCGGCACATTCGGGTCGAACTGGTTGAGGAACCACATGCGCTGCTGCGCGAGCGAGAGCGGCACCCGCTCCGGCCGCTGCTGCGCGACCAGCGGCGGACGCGCCGAGACATCCGACGGCCCTTCGGCTTCCACGCGCGCGGCCAGACCGGCGACGGTCGGGCTCTCGAACAGCGCGCGCACGCCGAGACGGGTGCTGAAGGCGGCGGAGATGCGCGCCACCACCTGGGTGGCGACCAGCGAGTTGCCGCCCAGATCGAAGAAGTTGTCGTCGACGCCGACCCGCTCGTGACCGAGCACATCGGCGAACACGCCCGCCACGATCTCCTCGGCGGCCGTGCGCGGGGCCCGGTATCCGGCGGCGTCGGCGCTGAACACCGGCTCGGGCAGGGCCTTGCGGTCCAGCTTGCCGGAGGTGTTGAGCGGGAACGCGTCCAGCACCATGATCGACGCCGGAACCATGTAGGACGGCAGCTTCTCGGCGACGAAACGGGTCAGCTCGGCCGGGTCGATCGACTGGCCCGGCTTGGGCACCACGTAGGCGACCAGCTGCTGACCGGTGGCGGTGTCCATCACCAGCACGGCGGCCTGGCTGACGGCCGGGTGCGCGAGCAGATCGGTCTCGATCTCGCCCAGCTCGATGCGCTGACCGCGGAACTTGACCTGGAAGTCGGTGCGGCCGATGTACTCCAGCGCGCCGGACTCGTTCCACCGCACCAGGTCACCGGTGCGGTACATGCGCTCGCCCGAACCGAACGGATTGGCCACGAACCGATCCGAGGTCAGATCCGAACGACCCTTGTACCCGCGCGCCAGCTGACGACCCGCCAGATACAGCTCACCCGAAGCCCCGATCGCGGCCGGTCGCAGACGCGAATCCAGTACGTAGACTTCGACATTCCATTCGGGCAGACCGATCGGCACCGTGACGGTGTCCGCGGCCGTGTTCTCCCAATAGGTCACCGAGACCGCGGCCTCGGTCGGCCCGTACAGGTTGTGCAGCCCCGCGTCGGTGATCTCGCGGAAGCCCGCGCCGGTCTCCGGCGGCAGCGCCTCACCGATCACGAAAACGTAGCGCAGCGAGGCACATTGGGCCCGGGTCGCGTGCGAGACGAACACCGTCAGCATGGACGGCACGAAGTCGGTGACCGTGACGCCGTGGCGCTCGATCATCTCGGCCACGTACAGCGGATCGCGGTGACCGTCCGGGGTGGCGACGATCAGCTTCGCGCCCACCAGCAGGGGCATGAAATAGCCCCAAAGCGACACGTCGAAGGTGGTGGCCGTCTTCTGCAGGTAGACATCGTCGGCGGTCATCGGATACTCGTCGAGCATCCACAGTTCCTGGTTGACGATGGCGTGGTGGGTGACCGCGACACCCTTGGGGCGACCGGTCGAACCCGAGGTGTAGATGACGTAGGCGGTGTTGTCCGGCCGCAGCGGCGCGAGGCGATCCGCGTCGGTGACCGGCTCATCGGAGAACGCCGACACATCCAGGGTGTCGATCTCCAAGCGCCGCACCGACTCCGGCAGCTCGAGCTCGTCGCGCGCGGTGGTCAGCACGCAGACCGGTCCCGCGGACTCGAGAATGTAGGCCGTGCGATCGGCCGGATGATCCGGGTCGATCGGCACGTACGCGCCACCGGCGCGCAACACCGCGTGCATGCCCACGACCAGGTCCAGCGAACGCCGCATGCCCAGGGCCACCAGCGATTCCGGCCCGACGCCGTCGGCGATCAGGAAGCGGGCCAGGCGGTTCACGCGCGCGCCGAACTCGGCGTAGGTGAGCTGCTCACCCTCGAATTCGACGGCGACACGGTCCGGGGTGAGCGGAATCTGCTTGTCCAGCAACGCCGGAAGCGTCGTGGTCGGCACCTCGTGGCCCGACTCGTTCCACTCCAGCAGCGTCTGGACGCGCTCGTCCTCGGTGGTGATCGGCAGACCCCACACGGTCTGCTCGGCCCCCGCCGCCAGGAAACGATCGAAGAACTCCAGGAAACGCGCGTGATGGCTGCGAGTCTCACCCTCGGAGTACAGGTTGGGGTTGGTCTCGAAGTCGATGTGGTTCCGGGTGCCCTTCACCGACTGGTAGAAGTTGACGCCCAGATCCTCGATGGAACCGGTGGACAGCACGCTGTACTCACCGGTGATGTCGCCCAGCACGACCTCGTTGTGGAACAACATGATGTTGACCCACGGGCCGATGTACTGGGACCCGACCTCGCCACCGCTGACCTCGC
>NZ_JBSGBY010000325.1:0-9577 GCF_053601505.1 Nocardia sp. NPDC004722 | reverse complement strand
GGGCAGATCCCGCAATTGCTCGGTCCAGTAACGGATCTGGTGTGCGAGGAACGATTCGGGATTCGGGAATTGGCGGGACTGCCCGACGAACGCGCCACCGTGCGGCTGGGCTGGTTCGCCAGCGCCGGTGCGGCCGTGGTGCCGTCGGGCCTGGCCCGGCTGCGGCGCACCCATCCCGGCATCACCGTGGTCGGCCGTGAGGGCAGCACACCCGCCTTGGTCCGGGCCCTGCGCGCGGGCACCCTGGACCTCGCGCTGGTCGCCTCCGCCCCGCCCTACCGGCCGCTGGACGCGGAAACGCCCGCGCTGCGGGTGCAGGTGCTCACCGATCGCAGTCTGCGGGTCGCGGTCCCGGCCGATCATCCGCTCGCGCGCGGCGAGCACATCGATGTCGCCGATCTGCGCGGGCAGGCCTGGATCGCGGGTACGGGGGACGATCGCTCGATGGGCGTGTGGCCCGGCCTCGACGAGCGGCCCGTGATCGCGCATACCGTCCGCGACTGGCTGGCCAAACTGCATCTGGTCGCCGCGGGCTGCGGCCTGACCACCATCCCCGCGAGCCTCGCCCCGAGCTGCCCGCCCGGAGTTCGAGCCCTGCCGGTGCGCGGCGGCCCGACCGAACAACGGCGGCTGCTGCTCGCCCGCCTGCCCGGTCCCGTCCCGGAACCGGTTGCGCGCGTGGCCGAATCGCTGCGCGCCGTGGCGATCGAATCCGCGCGCGGCCACGACGAGCGACTCCGCGAGCGGTGAGCACCGCCGGTCCGCCGACGAAAAACCCGGCGACGGGGCACGACAGGTTTGCGAGTATGACCCGATGACCGCGACCACCGCCCCGACCTTCCACGGCGACTTCGAAGCCCACCTCACCGTGCGCGCCGAAGACGCCGCGCGGCTCGAACGGTACTCCGCCGCAGCGGGATTGAAGTTCGTGCACATCATGCTCGACCGCGGCCGCGGCCGCGAGCAGCCGATGCTCACCGTCCGGGAATCGGGGCCGTTTCCCGCCGTGCGGGATTCGATCGCGGCCCTCACCCTGCGCATCGAGCAGGCCGGATTTCCGGTGGTGCGCGCCAAGATCGAAGCCACCCCGTGGGCGACGGGAGTCCCCGCGACCGATGCCGAGGCGCTCGCACTGGGGTCGCACTACTACTTCGAGCACCACATCAAACTGCTCCTCACCCCGGACACCGACGTGCGCGCCCTGACCGGCCTCGCCGTCGCCCACGACGCACACCTGTCGGCGAACGCCCGGCGCACCCGCGCCGACGGCCGGGCCGAACGCTTCGTCACCCAGCGCTGCCGTCTCGTCGGCGACGCCACCGCCACCACCCAGTACACCGCGCTGCTCGACGCCTTGCGCGCAGCCGAGTACGAAGTCCTCTCCGCGGAGCGGGAATTCGTCGTCTACGACAGCGACGAATCCGTCGACGCCGGTTGGATCAGCGAAACACAGGAGCAGCCATGACCTCGACACCGTGGCGCGGACTCGGTCGCGGCCCGTGGAAATCCACGGCGGTCGTCCCCCAGTCCCCGCCGACGGAGCAAGAACGTGCGAAGGACGGCCTGCCTCCGACGCTGCGACCGGTGGTGGGCGAGGGCGTGCTGCAACGCCCGGTGTTCGACCCCTCCGCGGCCGAGCACCCGATGGGAATGCGGTTGAGCGAGCCGCACTTCGCGGATGCGCGACTGGCCGCCGCCTGGATCGCGGCCCGGCGCGCTGCCATGGACGTGGTGCTCGCGGCGATCGCCGGATCCCCGTGGCGCGAGCTGTTGATGCTGCGCGGCAGCGTGCTGCTCAGCGCCTGGTTCGGCGCCGCCGCACGGGAACCCGGCGACGTGGACTTCATTGTGCTGCCCCGGGATTGGGAGTTTCACAGCGAACGGACCGATGCCTTCCTGAGTGACCTCGCCGCGCGGACGGCCGCGGCGGCCGAGGGCTCACCGACGGTGCGATTCCGGGCGTCGGACGCGGTGGACGACGATATCTGGACCTACGATCGCGTCCCCGGCCGCCGTCTGGTCCTGCCCTGGACCGCCGTGGATCCCGAGATTCCCTCGGGCACCGTGCAACTGGACTTCGTGTTCAACGAGGCACCACAGCAGCCGCCGTTGTGGACCGCCATTCCGCGGGCAGGCAGCCACGGGCCCGATGCCCGGCTGCTCGCCGCCACCCCGGAGCTGTCGCTGGCATGGAAGCTGCTGTGGCTCAGCGAGGATCGCCACCCGGAGGGCAAGGACCTCTACGACGCGGTCCTGCTGGCGGAGAACTGTTCCCCCACTCCGGAACTGCTGCGGGCGGTCAGCCCCCGAGCATGGTTCTTCCGACTGCCCGCGCTCGCGCTCGAGGCCGATTGGGCGGAGTTCGTCAAGGATCGCCCGGATCTCGCCGATCAGGTCGACAGCCTCGCCTGGCGTCTCACCGTGGCACTCGCCCCCGCCTATCCGGCGGATCTGCGCACCTTCTGCGCGGACCTGGGCAGGCGGGCCGAATACACGAGGAGACAGGCCGACGACGGCCGCGACATACCTGCGGAACTCCCGGTCGAGGACCGGGTCGAACGCGTCTCCCACTCGCTGACGATCTATCGGCTCGTGGCCGTGCGGAACGAATATGGGTGCACGCTGTCGGCGGCGGCC
The DNA here is from genome assembly GCF_053601505.1 of Nocardia sp. NPDC004722. NCBI lineage: Bacteria > Bacillati > Actinomycetota > Actinomycetes > Mycobacteriales > Nocardiaceae > Nocardia > Nocardia sp. NPDC004722. Next base: position 6,940 of record NZ_JBSGBY010000325.1, on the reverse strand, counting down.
GAGCGCATGACGGCGGCGCGGCAGCGCAATCCCGACCTGCCGGGAATCGGCGCGCGCGTCGATCCGCACGCGGTGGCGGCGGTGCTGCAACGCTGGTGCGACTCGCCGAAGGGCGAGTGAGGCTCCCGGGTCGCGGTGGGTACGGCAGATAATGCAAGGCGGCCCACCGTGTTGCTGAATCCAGCCGAAGGAGCAGCGTGCGAGCAGGAATTGCCCTCCCGATCTTGGCGGTCGCCCTGCTCACGGCATGCGGGAGTTCCGATGAACCGGCCGCCGCCAAGCCCGCTTCGCCCGGCGCGTTGATGAGCAAGCGGGCACTCGAACACCTGGATCCGGCATTGTCGGCGGCCGCCGGGTCATCGACCTATATCCGCTATGAGTCGACCTCTCCCGCGGGCAAGCCGATCGAGGTGTCGGGGGCGGTGTTCCTGCCGCCCGGCGACGCCCCGGCGGGCGGCTGGCCCGTGGTCGCGTTCGCGCACGGCACCTCCGGCGTGGTGAACAAGTGCGCACCCACCAACTCCCCCACCCTGTTCGGGTCGGCACCGGCGGTCGAGCAGTTCCTGGCCGGGCATCGGGCGGTCGTGATGACCAACTATCAGGGCCTCGACGGCCCCGGCGACGCACCGTATCTGGACACTCCTTCGTCGGGCTATGACGTACTGAATTCGGTGCGGGCCGCGCACGCGGCCGGTCTGCCGCTGTCGTCGGACGTGGTGCTCGTCGGCGCGTCCCAGGGCGGGCGCGCCGCGGAGTCGGCGGCGGAAACAGCGAAATCCTATGCGCCGGAACTGAATATCCACGGTGTCGTGCTGCTGTCGCCCGCCCTGGAACTGCGTTTCGTCGACGCCGTCCGCGACCGCGAACTCAATGCCCCCGACCAGTACCTGGTCCTGCCGTATCTCGTTGCGGCCGTCCGCTACAACGAACCCGGCTACCGCTACGACCAGGTCGCGCACGGCAAGCTGCTCGATATCGCACCGCGATTGGAGTCCCAGTGCACCGGCGAGACGACGCCCGACGAACTCGCCATCGCCTCGGCCGCCACCCCCGACGAGGTGAGCTACGTCGACGACGCGGCCACGCAACCCTTCGCCGACCTGCAATCCCGCACCAATCTCCCCAAATCGGCCACCACCCTGCACACCTACATCGTGCGCGGTGACGCCGACAAACTGGTCGACACCGCCTGGTCCAGTGCCGCGATCACCGAGATGTGCACCCTCGGCACGCCGGTCCACGATCTGGTGGTCCCCGGCGGCCACGACGCCCCCACCGGCGTGGCCGACCGATGGCTCGGCTGGATCTCGGACCTGTTCGCCGACAAGCCCTTCACCCAGACCTGCCCGCACTGAGCCCCGCACCGAATCGCAGCTACTCGCGCGCGAAATCTCCGGGATCGTGTTAGAAACCAGACTTGCGGTTTCCGCCGCGTTCGCCTGCACGAGAGAGACGCGGTTCGCATGGTCGAGTACGTGCTGTTCGGCGCGGTCGAGGCGCGCGTAGACGGGGTGGCCACGGCGGTGGGCGGGCACAAGCAGCGCTGTGTGCTGGCGGTGTTGCTGGCCGAGCGCGGCACGGTCGTCAGCGTGGACCGCCTCGTCGATGCCCTCTGGCACGACGACCCGCCCGCGAAAGCCCTGGTGTCGCTGCGCGCCTACGTCTCCAATCTGCGCCGCGCGCTCACGGCCGCGGACCAGGTGACACGGGTGGAGACCCGGCCCAACGGCTACCGGCTCGCCCTGCTCCCCGGCGACCGCCTCGACCTCGACGTCTTCGAGGACCTGGTCCGGCGGGGCGGTGACGCGCTGGCGCGCGAGCAGGCCGCGACCGCCTTCGAGCACTTCGGCGCGGCGTTACGACTCTGGCGCGGAACGCCTTTCGGCGAGTTCGCCGACAGCGGGTTCGCGCATGCCGAGGTGCTGCGGTACACCGCGTTGCGCCGCGGCGCCGTCGAGGCCCGATTCGACGCGGGACTGCGGCAGGGCGGCAGCGCCGACCTGCTCCCCGAGATCGAGGCCGCGGTCGCACTCGATCCGGTGGACGAGCGGCTGTGGGGTCATCTCATGCTGGCCCTGTACCGGGCCGGGCGCGCGCCGGAAGCCCTGCGCGCCTTCGACCGCGCCCGCACGGCGCTCGATCAGGAGGTCGGCGCGCTCCCGGGCAGCGAGCTGCGCGACCTGCACCGCCGAATCCTCGCCGACGCCGCCGACCTGCTCCTCGAACACCCCACCGACACAACCGATTCCGCCGCTCCACAACCTCGCCGACCCGCATTGGTGGGCCGGGAAGCCACACTGAGCGCCATCACCGCCTCGATGACCGCCGGGTCGGGCGCACTGATCGTGGTGACCGGAGACAGTGGCATCGGCAAAACGGCACTGGCCGATACGCTCGCCGATCAAGCCCGACGCAGCGGGACGGCGGTGGCCTGGGCCGCGCACCCCAGCGGCATCCGGGTCCCGCAGTTGTGGACCTGGATCCAGCTGCTGCGGCAACTGGGCGACGAACTCGGCGCGGCCGGGCGGGAACGGGTGCGCCGCAAGGCCCCCGGCGTCGTCGAGGCCCTGGTCCCCGAATGGGCCGACGGCGACACCGCGACTCCCCGGGCCGCCGCCAACGGTTTTCACCTCTTCGAAGGCATCGTGAGCGCCCTGGCCGAACTGGCGGCGGTGCGCCCGCTGCTGCTGGTGCTCGACGATCTGCAACTCGCCGATGCCGCCTCCGGCAGTGTCCTGCTGTTGCTGGCCGCGGCGATTGCTCGGCTGCCGATCCACGCCGTCGGCACCTGGACCTTCTTCGGCAGCGGCCGTCCGGTCAACCGGCAGCACTACGAGCGGCTCATCCGCGGTGGCGGCCTGTCGACCGTCCGGCTGCCCGGCCTCGACCACGCGGCCGTCGCCGAGCTCGCGCGGTCGCTCACCGGCGCGCCCGCCTCCCCCGAACTGTCGCGGCAACTGTGGGCGCACACGCGCGGAAACCCCTTCTACGTCAAGGAACTCGTGCGCGCGGGCGAGGACGCGCCACCGTCGGTGACCCCCGATGCCGACGCGATCCCCGATGCCGTCGCCGCCGCGGTCGGCCGCCGACTGGCCGCCCTCGACAAACCCGGACGCCGGGCACTGGCCGCCGCGGCGGTGATCGGCCCCGCCTTCGATGTCGCCGCCCTCTCGGACATCCTCGATTCCCCCGTCCCGGCCGTCCGGGCCCGGCTGCGCCCCGCCTACGAGACCGGCCTGCTCGACGAGCATCGCGAACAGCCCGGCATGCTGTGCTTCAGTCACGGCCTACTGCGCGATGCCGTGCTGGCGCAGATCCCGGTCACCGAGCGCACCGCCCTGCACGCCGCCATCGCCACCACTCACGCTGCCGCGGTGGCCACCTCGGCCTACGAGGACGCCATCGCCGCCGCCGATCACGCCTGGCGCGCGGGCACCGAGATCAATACCCATGCGGCGCTGGAGATGCACGAGGCCGTGATCGAGCGCGCCCTGACCCGCTCGGCCTACGCTGACCTCGCCACCCTGGCCGAACACGCGCTGCAGATCTGCCGCCGCCTGCCCGCCAAACCCGAACTGCTGGAACGACAGGCCGTGCTGTGGCTGCATCTGGCCGGGGCGCACGGCATTCTGCACGGCCAGACCAGCACCCAGGCGCTCACCGCGGTCGGGCGCGCCTTCGAACTGGGCGCGCAGGCCACCGGGCGGGACTTCCACGGCGCGGCCGCCATGCGCTGCATGATGCTGTGCGCCCGTGGACGACTCGACGAGGCCGAGGTCATCGCCACCGCGCTGCGCGCGCAGTACGAGCGGTCCCGCGATCCGGACGCGGGCGTCGCCAGCCACTTCGTCCAGGTCATGCTGTACGCCCTGCGCGGCGACATCGACACCATGCTGGCCACCGCGCGCACCCTGCTCGCCACCTTCCCGCCCCCGGACACGGTCACCGATCCCACCCATTTCTTCCATCCGCGCGTGTACTGCTGGATGGCGTTGATGGAGGCGTTGCGCGGCGATCGCGCGGCGACCGAGGACTACTGCCGGATGTCGTTGGAGCTGGCCCGCTCTCGCGGCGACATGTTCAACATCCTGGCCGCCCGGGTGACGCTGGTGGAGGCGCAGGCGGCACTCGGCGTGGTCGAGGGCACCGCGGACCGGGCCGAGGCGGTGTACCGGGAAATGCTGGCGACCGGCGGAGAACAGCGGGCGGCGTGCGCGAAGGTGGTGGAGGTGTGGGCGCGCACCGCGACCGCCCCCGACACCGATCCGGCCCCGGCGTTCGCGGCGTTCGAGGCCATCACCGCCGATGGCAGCACGGTGATGACCCCGTATTTCCTCGCCCTGCTGTCGGATATCCAAGCCCGCCACGGCCGATCCGAGGAGGCGCACGAACTGCTCGACCGCGCGCGAGGCGTCGCCGATGCCACCGGGGAACACATCTGGGACGGCATGCTCACCAGTCGCACCGCGTCCTTGCCCGCCCGACGGTGACACCACGGCCGCGAATACCATTGCGGGCCTGCCGGGTCACTGGCCGGGCATAGCGCCGGTGCACGCCTGCGCACCGTTGAGCAGGCCGTCCCGATACGCCTCGACCCGCACGTACCCGCTGTCCTTCGCATCGCCCGAGTCCTGGCCTCGGAAGACCAGCAGCGCCGCCACCGCCTTATCCAGATCACCCGGCGACATCCGGATATTGCTGGTGGGCCGGTTCTCCAGCAGGACGCTCGCCGCCCACGCCCCCGCGAAGCAGTCGCCGCGCAGGGACTCGGTGCGGTCGTCGGCGGTGTCGCCGTCGCGAGCCTCCACGGCCAGCCCGTACTGCGTCGCCAGCAGCGTCGCCACCGCGAAATCGCCGCCCTCGGCATAGAACTCGGGCATGGCCTGCACACCGTCGTAGCCGATGAAATTGTCCGGCACGCAATAGAAGAGGCTGTAGGAACCGGTGGCGGCACCGCCGCAGGTGGGCGCGCGCTTCGGATCGAAGCCGACGACCTGCCGCACCGGCAGCCACGGCTTGGTGAACAACTCCGGATACACCGCCGCCCAATAGTCTTCGAGATCCACCGGCGCGAGCGCCACCACTTGGTCGTAGGAGGCGTTGCCGCCGCTGGCCGCGTCGGCGGCCGACCGGAACGGCAGCTCGACCACCGCCGGGCTGCCGTCGCGGTAGTCCTTGCACGCGGTCGGCCCGCCGTCGAATCCGGTCTGGAAGGAATTGACCCGATCGAAGCCGCTGCCGTGGGCCGAGGCGCTGGTCTTGTCGGTGCCGGGTTCGTCACGCAGAGAAAGGAATCCGGCCAGCGCGTTGTCGAGGTCGTTCGCGGTGGCGTGGAAGGAGCTGTGCCCGGCCGCCACATCCGCCGCCCAGGCCCCGGCGAAGCAGTCTGCCTGGATCTCCTTGGTCACCGTGATGCCGGTGAATTTCGCCCGGGCTTGGATCGCGTGCCCCCACTCGTGCGCGAGCACGATGGGAATCACGAAGTCCCCGTATTGTTTTCGCAGCGACGGGAGCAGGCCCTCGGCATCCCAGGCAACCACGTCCTGATCGGCGCAGTAGTAGGCGTTGCCCGCGATGTCGGCGGCGGAGTTCGCGCACGGCGGCAGCGGCCCGGTCGAGGGCGTCACCGCGTAGAACCCGCCCGTGACCGGGCGGTAGGCGGTGCCGTACAACGCGGGAAACTGCCCCGACCAATACCGTTGCAGATCGGTGATCGCCTGCGCCGCAATCTTGTTCACCTCCGACCCGCCGTCGCCATGAATGGTGACTGTCGCGGCCGGTGCGGTGGTGCCCGCGACGGTCCGGCCGCCGCAAGCCGTCACGGTCAGCAGGAGGGACACGGCCGCCACCAGGCCGATGGTTCGAAACGCGCGCATGCCACCGACGGTGACACTGCCGCATTGGAAGGAGATTGGAACCGCGCGCCCACTGCGATCCAATCGTTTCCCAATCTCCCGCGGCTACCTTTCGACGGCTCGAGACGACAGAGGAGGTGCCAGATGATGGCGGGATATCGCGGCCTGATCGGGGTCGCTACGGCAGCGGTGGCGGTGAGCGTGCTGCTCACCGGCTGCGGCGGCAAGGACAGCAAGAGCGCGGCGCCGGCGTCGACCTCGGCGGTCACGAGTTCGGCCAAGCCGACCTCGACCAGCCCCGGCAACAGCAAGCTCGCCCCTCGCGCCCTCGACGGCGGGGCGGGCGCCAACTACACGATCGCGGATTACATCAAGGATCAGCACATCACCGAAACCCCCGTGCACAACGGCGATCCGGGCGCACCGGCGATCACACTGCCCTTCCCCGCCGGATGGGCGGACGCCGGATCCGACACTCCCGACTACGCGATCGGGGCCATCGAATACACCGGCGCGGACATCGCGGGCGCGAACTACACGCCGAATATCGTCGCGCTGCTGTCGAAACTGCAAGGCAAGCTCGATCCGCAGAAGCTGATCGACGACGCGAGCGGCGAGATGAAGAACCTGCCGGGCTTCAGCCAGCTCGGCAATGGCGCGGTCACCACGGTGTCGGGCTTCCCGGCCTACCGGATCGCGGGAACCTACACGCTGCAAGGCATTCCGGTGGTGTCGGCGCAGGAGACGGTGGTCATCCCGGGTCCCGGCGGCGTCTACTACGTGCTGCAACTCAACGCCACCAGCAACCAGGATCAGGCCGACCTGCTGCAATCGGCGATCGCCACCATCGATCAGCAGATCACCATCACGGTGTGAGCCCCGGGCGCGCCGGTCGAGACCGCGGACGGTCTCGACCGAGGCGCCGGACGGGTCAGCGGCTCGCGCAGGCCCGGCGGACCGGTAGACCGCGGTCCTCGAACGCTGCCAGCAGCGCCTGGCCGCGTCGCGCGCCGTCGGAGGACGAGGTGCGCGCCAGCACCGGGACGTAGGTGGCCGCTCCCACAATGGATTCCGCGACCAGCGAC
>NZ_JBSGBY010000324.1:0-9634 GCF_053601505.1 Nocardia sp. NPDC004722 | reverse complement strand
TCAGATCCGGTTCGCTGTGCGCGATATTGAACAGCGTGTACGCCATCGACGCGGCGACGAACGGGGAGGATCCGGTCACGACCGTCACCAGCAATGAGCCGAGCGCGAAGATATCACTCGCCGGTGTGAGCGGTTGTGAGAGCGCTTGTTCGGGCGACATGTAAGCCGGTGAACCCAGCGCCGCACCGGTCTCGGTGAGGCCGGTCGCCTCGCTCAGCTTCGCGATGCCGAAGTCGATGACGCGCGGGCCGTCGTGCGCCAGAATCACGTTGGCGGGCTTGAGATCCCGATGCACCAATCCGGCGGCGTGGATGTCGTGCAGAGCCACCGCCAGACCGACGGCCAGGGCGCGGATGGCGGGGACGGGCAGCGCACCCTGCTCCGCGATCACACGATCGAGCGGGACGCCGACCACGAAGGCCGAAGCCAGCCAGGGCTGCTCGGTATCGACGTCGAAGTCGATGACGGGTGCGGTGAACGCTCCGGAGACGCGGGTGCTCGCGGTGATCTCCTGCCGGAAGCGGGCCCGGTACTCGTGTCCGTCGAGCAGGTGGGCGTGAATCTGTTTGATCGCCACCAGGCGGCCGTCGGGTCCCGCCCCGAGCAGCACTCGTCCCATGCCGCCCGCGCCGAGCCGGGCCAGGGTCCGGTAGCCGCCGATCCGTACCGGATCATCCGGGCCGAGAGGCTGGGTCATGATTTCGCCAGCCGTGGCAGGATGTCGACGATCAACTGCTGGACCTTGTCGCACGCGTCCGTGGTGCCGGTCGGGCCGTCCACCCTGATCTCGGCCACTTCGGCGTTGCTACCCGTGGTGAGCCGGGCGATCCAGCTCGCGCTGCAGATCTCCGGGTGCGCGGCGAGTGCCGTGCGATACACGGTGTAGGACCCGATCTGCCAGGGATCGACCGGAAGGCCGGTCGTGGTGTCCGGGCGCAACCGCTGATCGAGTCGCAATTCGATGGCGTGATCGGCGCCCTTGACGAAGCAGGAGTCGACATTGCCGACGGGCCGGGCGGGGTCACCGGCGATCGTGCGGCTCAACGCCGGATCGAGGACCGCACAGGGATCCAGGCGCCGGATCGAATTCTGCGGCAACCGTTTCTGTGGCACGTATCGGGTGAGCTGCTCGACGACAGCGACGAGCGCCTGTTCGGCCAGCGCGCAGACATCGTCGCCGGTGGTCTGGACCTGCATCTGCAGTCCGTCCTGTTCGCTGTTCGGGAGGATCACTCCGCTGTCGCAGATGCCGCGCTCCGGCTTGCGCTCCGCCAGGATCGGTGCCCAGGCCACCGTCCGGCCGGTGAGATCCATGCTCGCCATCTGCTCCTTGGCGCTGATTCCCACCAGCAGGTCGAAACTCCTGCGGCCCTTGACCTTGTCCTCGTAGTAGATCTGACAACCGTTCAGACCATAGGAATCGGGCTCGCCCGACCGGGTTCCGAACCTGTCGCCCAGTGCCCTGACCATCAGGTCACACCCGTCGAGCTGACGCAGTTCGGCGGGCGTGACGCTGACGGTCGGGTCCGCGATCGGCAGGGGGTGGCCCGGCTGCCGTGCCGAGGAGGCCACCGCGAGCATGGCCGCGGCGATGAACAGCACGGCCGCCACCCCGGCCGCGAGCCACCGCAGCCGATCACGCCGCCGAATCCGGATGCGCTCCAACTGATCCCGGTAGTCGGCCTCACGTTCGGCGGAGCCCACCCACCAGTCCGAGTCCGCCCGGTGCGCCCCGATCACCGCGCGCACCGCTTCCGGCCACACCGGTTCGGCGGGGACGGCACCGGACGCGTCCAACAGTTCGCGCGCCGTCGGGCGCTGCGCGGGATCGCGTGCCAGACAGGCGTTCACCACCTCGCGCAGCGACGGCGGTACCCCGCGCGTCTCGGGTGGCGAGTGCATGACGTGGTAAAGGACCTGCGGTGCGGAGTTGCCGGGGAAGGGGGTCTCCCCCGTCGCCGCCAGGGTCAGGATCGCGCCCGCCGAGAACAGGTCGGCGGCCGCGGTGGTGGCCGCGCCCTCGGCCTGCTCGGGTGCCATATAGGCCGGGGAGCCGACGGCCGTGCCGGTCGCCGTGAGCTGACCGGAACCGTCGAGGGCGCGCGCGACACCGAAATCGATGACGCGCGGGCCGGCTTCGGTCAGCAGCACATTGCCCGGGGTGAGGTCGCGGTGCACCAGTCCGGCGCGGTGGATCTCGAGCAGTGCGGCGGCGAGCCCGGCGGCCAGCAGCCGCAGGCCGCCCAGATGCATCGGACCGCACTCGGCGAGCACCGTGCGCAGATCCGGTGCGGCAATGTATTCCGTTGCCAGCCAGGGATTCTCGGCCTCTGTGTCGCTGTCGACCACGGCCGCGGTATACGCGCCGGTGAGCTGCCGACCGGCGGCCACCTCCCGCCGGAAGCGCTCCCGGAACTCGGGATCCTCGGCCAGGTGCGGATGGACGAGCTTGACGGCCACCAGTTTTCCGCTCGGTGTGCGGCCGAGCAGCACCCGGCCCATGCCGCCGCGGCCGATCACGGCGATCATCCGGTTGCGGCCCAGCCGGCGCGGATCGCGGGGAGTCAGCGGTTTCATGCCGTCCTCACTTCGCGTCGCCCATGACCGCGAACTGGGCGGCGGCCAGCCGCCGCACCTCGATGTCGTCGTTGGCGTAGACCTGCGCGACCAGCGCGGCCCGCACGATCAGGCAGCGGAACCGCCGGGGCGCCAGGATCAGCCCGTCGGGTTTCGTGGCCTGGGCGCAGGTGGTGTCCGGCTGCCCGGGCACACCCCGCACGGGCTGGTACCGCCCGTCGGCGTCGTGCGTGGACAGGACGCGAGCCAGGTCGGCGGCCGCAGCGGCGTCCCGGGCCAGGTACAGATGTTTGTTGTGCGAGACCGCGATCGCGGTGACGCCGTGCGAGGTGTAGTCGGCGGCGTCGGCGGTCGGCGTGGTGGACAACACCGCGTAGGCGTGCGGGCCGTAGACGGCGAATTCTTTATCGTCCGGGACGTAGTCGCCGGTCTTGACCAGCCGTGGCAGCAGCGCGCCCGAATCCAGCGCCAGCGCCGCGAGATCCGCGTCGGGTGTGGGCGTGAACGACTCCAGCGCCGCTTCCTGCCGCTGATAGGTGTGCGCGACTCGCTCGGTGAGCGCACCCAGATCGGGTTCGGGCAGTTCCGCCAGCACCCGGATGACCAGGCTCTTGCACGCCAGCCAGCTGCCGAGATTCGCGACGCCGGGTCGCCAGTGGCTGATCGCGTCGGGTATCGCGGCGACGGTCACGGGGGTGTTGTCGGTATTGGCTTGGAAGTCGGCGTGTTCCATTTCCGCCGCGGCCGCCGTCGCCGTCGCCGCGTCAGAAAAGGCGAGCACCACTACCGACAGGAACTTCCGCGGTGCGGTGTTGTCGAGATACGGCTTGTCCGAGGCCAGCACCGCGAATCCGCCCAGCACGCTGTAGTGCTTCAAGGCCGTCTGCTGCGGTGTCGACAGGGTGCCGCGCACACCCTGGAAATCGGCGACGACACCGCCGCCGTGGCCCTGGGACAGGTCCGGATCGATGTCGGTCGGGTAGACGATGTGCTCGCCCAGCCGCAACGATTCCGCGACGATGCCGCGCGCTCGACTCGGTATCCGGTCGTAGTCGCCGTCCACCCGGTGGGTCGGGAAGGGACCGTAATCCGGCGCCGCACCGGACGTCCCGCCACACCCGGCGAGGACAGCCGCGAGAATGGCGAAAACGACTGTGGCCATGGCTGTTCGGCGACATCTTGAACGCACCAAACACTCCCCCGACCCGAAACCCTTCGGCTCGGGAGACTACCCGGGCCACCCCCCGCGCGCCACCGCGAAATCGCCCACCACATTTCGTGACCGGGCCGTACCTGGACGGTCGGCCTAATCTCGAATGATGGTGGTGCCGATGACGAGTGGGGTGGGACTGCCGCTCAGCCTGGTGGAGATGGTGACGCGGCAGGTGCGCGGTGAGGTGTTGAGTGGCGAGTTCGCGCCCGGGGAGCGGATCGGGGAGGAGGCGTTGTGCGGGCGGTTAGGGACCAGTCGGGCGCCGGTGCGGGAGGCGTTGCGGTTGTTGGCGCAGGAGGGGTTGATCGAGCATCTGCCGCGGCGGGGGTTTCGGGTGGCGGTGTGGTCGGAGACGGATATCTTGCAGTTGTTCGAGTTGCGGCGGGTGCTGGAGCGGCATGCCATCGAGTCGGCGTTTCCACTTGCGGCGCACGGGGATCCGCTGTGTGGGGTGCGGGCGGCGCTGGAGGAGATGCGGGCGGCGGACGCGGCCGGGGATCTGTTCGAGCGTGACAATGCCCATCGACGGTTTCACGCCGCGATCGTGGCGCTGGCGGGCAATCGGCAACTGGATCTGGCGTACGAGCCGATCCTGTTGAAACTGCAGTTGCCGATGGCCCGGAATCTGCGCACCGAGGCGCGGGTCGCGCAGCGGCGCAACGGGGTTCGCCGACACACCGAATTGCTAGGCGCACTCGAATCCGGGGATGCGGCGGTGGCGTGCGAGGCGCTGCTGCGACACGGCGAGCTGGCCTACCTGGATCTGGATATTCGGTGACGATCATCCGCTAACACACTGGATACATTGCGGGACCATCGATTTCACACGTTTTGTCGACAATCGACAGATGCTGAATCCCGGTCCCACGGTGGCGGAGATCCTGGCCTCACACGAGAGCGGCAGCGGTTCGCCGTCGCGCACCGCCGCCCGGGTGGCCGACGCCATCGCGGCGCGCGGCGCGGACGGCACCTGGATCACGCCGGTTCCGCGCGAACAACTGCTGGTCGCGGCTGCCGAGATCGAGCGCCGCCCCGGAGCGCGCACGCTGCCGCTGTACGGAGTGCCGTTCGGCGTCAAGGATTCCATCGATGTGGCGGGCTGGCCGACCACGCTCGCCTGCCCCGATTACGCCTATACCGCCACCGAGACCGCGCCCGCCGTGCAGCGGCTGCTGGACGCGGGTGCGCTGTTCGTCGGCAAGACCAACCTCGACCAGTTCGCGACCGGGCTCAACGGCACCCGCACCCCGTATCCGATCCCGCGCAGCGTCTTCGGCGACGACCTGATCTGCGGCGGCTCGAGTTCCGGGTCGGCGCGGGCGGTGGCGCTGGGTGAGGTGCCGTTCTGCGTGGCCACCGACACCGCCGGTTCGGGCCGGGTTCCGGCGGCGCTCAACGGGATCGTCGGCTGGAAGCCGTCGCGCGGGCTGATCAGCACGGTCGGCCTGGTGCCCGCGTGCAAATCGCTGGACTGCCTGACGCTGATGGCGAGCACCGTCGAGGATCTGGACCGCGTCTTCGACGTGATCGCCGGGGTGGATCCCGCGGATCCGTGGAGCCGGGCACGCGGACCGCGCTGGGACGGCACCCGGCTGCGGGTCGGGCTGCCCGACGCGCACGAACTGGAATTCTTCGGCGACACCGCCTTCCGCGACGCGCATCTGGCCATGCGGGATCGACTGGCGCGCCTGGGCTTCGATCGCGCGCCCACCACGCTCGCGCCGTTCCTGGCCGCGGGCGAACTGCTCTACCAGGGGCCGTGGGTGGCCGAACGGCTGGTGGAGTTCGAGACGTTCCTGGCCGCACGACCGGACTCGATCCTGCCGGTGATCCGCGAAATCCTCACCGGCGGTTTCCGGTTCACCGCGGTCGACGTGTTCCGCGCCCAGCAGCGGCTGCAAGAGCTGCGTGCGGAGGTGGCGCGGCTGTGGACCGACCTCGACGTGATCATGGTGCCCACCCTCGGCACCACCTTCACCGTCGCGCAGGTCCAGGCCGATCCCATCGCCACCAACACCGTGCTCGGGCACTACACCCATTTCGGGAATCTCCTCGACCTGACCGCGATCTCGGTGCCGGTCGGCGCCACCGCCGACGGGCGGCCACTGGCGGTCATGGTCTTCGGGCCCGCGCTCTCCGACGATCTCGTGCTCGCCGCGGCGGCCCGCATCCTCGACGAACCGCGGCCGGTGACGACGCCGGCGCCCTATCGGCTGGCAGAGAAGGAACGACAATGACGGCCCCCCACCACATTCCGGCGCAACCCGCCGACTTCCCCTTCGATCCGAACACGCTGGCCCTGCTGGTCATCGACATGCAGCGCGACTTCCTGCTGCCCGGCGGATTCGGGGAGAGCCTCGGCAACGACGTGGCGCTGCTGCGCACCGTCATCGAACCCCTGGCGGCCCTGATGGCCACCGCCCGCGCGGCCGGCATCCCCGTCATCCACACCCGCGAAGGACACCTGCCCGACCTGTCGGACTGCCCGCCCGCGAAACTGTCGCGCGGCAACCCTTCCCAGCGCATCGGCGATCCGGGCGCATTCGGGCGGATCCTGGTGCGCGGCGAATACGGCCACGACATCGTCGACGAACTCGCGCCGCTCGCGGGAGAAGTGGTGATCGACAAGCCCGGCAAGGGCGCGTTCTACGCCACCGAACTCTCGGACGTGCTGGCGCGCAACGGAACCCGCTCACTGCTCGTCACCGGCGTCACCACCGAGGTGTGCGTGCACACCACCGTGCGCGAGGCCAATGACCGCGGCTTCGAATGCCTCGTCGTCTCCGACTGCGTCGGTTCGTATTTCCCGGAATTCCAGCGCGTCGGCCTGGCCATGATCGCCGCCCAGGGCGGAATCTTCGGCTGGGTCGCCGATTCGGCCGCCGTGCGCGCCGCGCTGGAGGCCGCCAGCTCCCCCACCCCGGCCCAGTGAACAGGAAGACCCATGTCCGTCGAAACACAGCTGCCCGGTGAGACCGGCAGTGCCACACCGTTGTCGCTGCCGTGGTGGACCCGCGGCGACACCAACGCCTTCTTCGGCCTCTCGTTCAATATCCTCGTCAATGTCCTGACCCTGACCACACTGTCGATCGCGGTGGTGAAGATCCCCAGCCACCAGGTGCTGGGAACCGTCCTACCGGCGCTCGGGGTGGCGCTGGTGCTGGGCAACCTCTACTACATGACCCTCGCCCGGCGGCTGGCCCGGCGCGAAGGACGAGCCACCGTCACCGCGCTGCCGTACGGGCCGAGCGTGCCGCACATGTTCATCGTGGTGTTCGTGGTCATGCTGCCGATCTACCTGAAGACCAACGATCCGATGCGGGCCTGGGCCGCCGGGCTGGCGTGGGCATTCATGATCGGCGTGATCGTCATGATCGGCGCGTTCGTCGGGCCGTTCATTCGCCGCATCACCCCGCGCGCGGCCATGCTCGGCACCCTGGCGGGCATCTCCATCACCTTCATCGCCATGCGTCCGGCCGCGCAGATGTGGGAGGCCGCCTGGATCGGATTGCCGGTGCTGGCCATTATTCTCATCGGCTTCTTCACCGATGTGCGGCTGCCCGGCAATGTGCCGATCGGCTTGGTGGCGCTGGTAGTGGGAACCGCGATCGGCTGGATCGGCGGCTACATGTCGGTGCCCGACGTCTCCGCCGCCGCGCACGATATCGCCATCGGGCTGCCGAATCTGCGCCTGCACCTGCTGTGGGACGGGCTCTCGCACCTGGGACCGCTGCTGGCCACCGCGATTCCGCTGGGCGTCTACAACTTCACCGAGGCGATGAGCAATGTGGAGAGCGCCGCGGCGGCCGGGGACAACTACAACTTGCGCAGCGTGCTGCTGGCCGACGGGTTCGGCGCGATCATCGGCTCCGGCTTCGGCTCGCCGTTCCCGCCCGCGGTCTACATCGGGCATCCCGGCTGGAAGGACGCGGGCGGGCGCACCGGCTACTCGCTGGCCAGTGGCGCGCTGATCGGATTGATGTGCCTGCTGGGCCTTTTCGGGCTGCTGGCCACCCTGCTGCCGGTTCCGGCGATCGTGCCTATCCTGCTCTACATCGGCCTGCTGATCGGCGCGCAGGCGTTCCAGGCCGTGCCACGCCTGCACGCGGTCGCGGTGGTCGCGGCCCTGCTGCCGAACCTGGCGCAGTGGGGCACCGGGCAGATCGACAACGCGCTCGCCGCGGCGGGCACCACCGCCGACAAGGTCGGGATGGGCGCGCTCGGGCAGGCCGGGGTCGTCTACGACGGGCTGCGGACCCTCGGCGACGGCGCGGTGCTGGCCGGACTCGTGCTGGGCACGATGGTGACCTTCGTGCTCGACAAACGGTTCCGGGCAGCGGCTCTCGCCTCCCTCGCGGGCGCGGCGCTGGCCTTCATCGGGCTCATCCACGCCCCCGAGGTCGGGTGGGCCGCCGCGCCCAAGGTCGCCCTCGGTTACCTGTTCTTCGGGGCGGTCTGCCTGGCCTGCTCGTTCCTGCGCGGCACCCGTGCCACACCGGAAGCCGAGCCCATCGAGGCGGGCGCGGCCGAGCCGAGCGCGGCCGGATGAACGCGGACCCGGTCTGGCGGACCTCGGACTAGGTCTGGCGGACCGGCGCGTAATTGTCAGCCTCGAGGGAGAACGTCCACGCGACACCCTCTTTGGCGGTCCGGGTGCCGGGCGGGACGCGCAGCCAGTAGGTGCGATGCGTGCCGTCCGGTTCCGGCGTGGAGTTGACCACCTCGACCATCACCACGTCCTCGTCGTCGTCGAGTTCGATGCACCACAGGATGCCGGTCTCGTCACGGTCGATCGGCCGCGCGCCGGATTCGGCGAGATAGCGGTCGTAGCCGAAGAATTCGAGCATGACCCGGCGCAGTTCCGCGTTCTCCTCCGTGCGGATGCGTTCGGCGGTGAGGGTCACCAACTCGGTGAACAGGGTTGCGGGGACCGGCATTCCGCGCCAAGCGTGCAGGGCGAAACCGTCCGGGTAGACCAGGGCGGGACCGTCGGCGGCATGCAGGCGGCCCGCCTCGTCGCGCAGTAGGCGGGTAGGACGCTCGGTGAAGACAATGGTGTGCTCGAAAGGCCACCACCAGCCCGCATGCCGGGCGACACCGGCCAGACCGGACAAGCGCTCGCTGCCGGGAAAGGCCGACAACCAGGCGGCATCGTGCTGGCCGAGAACAGCATCCAGCAGCAGGCCCTGAACGTCGCGTTCGGCGGCGGTGCGGGCGCGGCGGTCGCCGGGGTCGATCGCGACCACGGCCTCGACGACACCGGTGGTGATGCGGTCGGTGAGGATGCGGGTGGTGTCCCAGAGCCGCGCACCGGTGCTGTTCCACAATTCGGACCAGCCGGTGGGGCCCAAGCGATCGTGCACGGACCGGCGTTCGGCGGCCCAGGGCCGGGTACGTACCTCGTCGCGGACACTGCGGCCCGGATTGTGCAGGGCGCGAATGGCGATCACGGCCGCGAGCGGTGAAGCCGCCCAGACGTATCGGGTGGGGGCCGCCAGACCGGCGCTCTTGTACGCGCGGCGGGCAGCCGCCTCGGCGGCGGGACGATCGGCGGGGCCGGTGGCGGCCACGACGGCGCGCCACTCGTCGAGAGGGTGCATGTGAAATCCCCTGGATAGCAGTCGGATCGGAGCAGGTCAGTCGGCGACGATGCGGACCGCGCCGGGGAAGTATTCACGCTGGCGGATGACGCGGAACCAGCCCTTGGGCAACGGGATCGGCGCATGCTCCTCGTGCACCACCCGGCCGCCCTCGGGCAGGAACATGAGCATCTGCTCGCCAGTACGGATCAACCGGCCGCGGGCGGCGACGGCGTGGGCGTGGCCGGTGACCTCGCCCAGCGCC
>NZ_JBSGBY010000323.1:0-9649 GCF_053601505.1 Nocardia sp. NPDC004722 | reverse complement strand
GATCTGGCGGGGGCTTTGGGCGCGAAGCCTGCCACCGTGCGCACCAGGGTCCCCGCCAGCACGTCCGCCGCGCGGTTGGATTCGTCGACGGGCAGCGACGCCATGCCCCGGAAGAAGTCGGTCACCACGCCCATGGCGCCGGTCGCCGGAATCGCCCGGGCGATCGGTAGTTCGTCGCGCGCGATCCCGGCGTGCTCGAGCACCGCGGCCATGGGCGCGCGCACGATGGTGGACACCGCGTTCTCGGTGGTGCGGCTCTCGATCGCGCGGGCGCTGTCGTAGAAGGCGATGGTCCCGGCGCCGCCCGCGGCGAGCCGGCCGTTCTGCTCGGTCCAGTTCGCGCCCTCGACAACGATATTCACCAGCAGGAAGTCCGCACTGGCCTGTTCGAGCTGACGTTTGGTGCGCACCACGCGCTGCGCGCTGGAGGTCATCAGGGTGAGGCTGGAGCGGTCGAACGAGGTGGAGCGGACCTTGCCGTACCAGTGCCCCTGCCGCAGCGGCTCGATGATCGAGGGCAACACCGCGTCGGCGACGAGGGCCTCCCACTGTTCGAATGCCTGGCGCGCGGAGACCTCCGAGGTCGTGCGGACTTCGGCGCTGGCAGTGGAGGCGGTACCCACTCCGCCATCATTCCACTACCGGGCCGCTGGCAAACTGCGAATGAAGCCGACCGATGCGACGAAACAGACCAATTGCCCGGATTTTTCGGCGGTGAAATCGCAAAAGACCTGGCCTACAGGAGGATTGCGGCGGACCCGCTGAGATATTGCGCACACGACCGGTTTGCGCAGGCGACGCGGGAAACTTTGCCCGGGCGACGCCGGGAATCTGGAGGCCGCCTGCCCGGTCGTCGGCGGCTCGAGGCGGCGACCGGGCGGCGCGTGTCCAGTATTGCGAGCTATGGCCGCCTTGTGACTGCCCGCCCGTGCCAGATCACTGCCAAATAGCGTCACCCCTGTTTCATAGTCTGATCAGGCACGATGCGTGCGGAATTCGCCAGGCGTCATACCGGTTTCGCGTTTGAAGGCACGGTAGAACTGCCGCTCCGACACGAAGCCCGACGCGCGGGCCACCGACAGCAGCGGACGGGTCGGATCGGTCCGGATGAGCGCGAGGGCACGCTCCACGCGCATCCGCCGCAACATCGCCGCCACCCCGTCCTCGCCCTGCTCGAACAGGCGGTACAGGGTGCGGCGCGACACCGAGCAGGCGCCGGCCACCTGATCGATGGTGAGTTCCGGATCGGCGTAGTTGCTCTGGATGTATCCCAGCGCCCGCTGCTTGGCCAGCGCCCGCGCCGGCTCGTCGCGAGGCAGGTCCCCGGCCGCCAGCTGCACCACCGAGGCCAGCAGGCCGGTACCGTGCTTGGCCAGCTCCGCCGCCTGATCCGGTGCGCCGTACTGCAATTGCGCCAGTCCGCAGAAGAAGCGCCCGACAATGCCCGCCGCGCCGTCCGGGGGAAACCGCATCGCGGTCGGTATCCGATCCGACGGCACTCCCGACGCGCTCACCACCTCCGCCAGCGGCACCTGCACCGCCACCACGCCCCAGGACTGCTCGAAGTGCGCGCTGAAGGGCCGCGAACTCACGTGCAGGGTGAGTCCGCCGTCGGCCAGCTCCCCCACTCGTCCGTCCTGTTCCAGCCAGCCGTGCCCGTGCGTGGTCACGCTGGCGAACAGAATCGGTTCCTCGGGTTGGTGGATCAAGCGCGGAATCCGGCTCAGATGCTGCCCGCTGGCCGTCACCATCGACACATCGATCCCGTCGAAGCGGGACTGCACTATTCGAGCCCGGAACTCGCCCGCCCGCACGGGCGTCACCACCAGCGGAACGTAGGCCGCCGCGACCACGGCCTCCCACTCCTCGAACGTCTCCTGCTGCGAAACCTCCGGCGTGGACCGAACCTCCACCACCGCAGGCGTGGCGCCGCCCCTCATCGCCCGATTCTCGCACCCCACGCATCCCCCAACCCCCCAATTCCCTTAACAACATCCAACTTTCATCCCGCCGCCCGAATCACCCGATTCCCCGCAACTCGCATTACGAATCCTCATAGCGGACTTGCTCTTTCACCCGTCCACCGCATCCGAGATCACGACCGCCGATTCGATTGCCGCCAGCCGTGCCCGCAGCAGTGTCGCGGCGAGCGCATAGGGTGGATTCTCGCCTTCCTCGGCGGCATCGGACACGACGCCGCCGTACAGATCCGCCCGATCCCGCAGTGCCCGACGATCGAGCACCGACTCGACCTCACGGCGAAACTCCCCCGCCGACAGGCATTGTGTGACGCCCGGCAGACCCACCCCGGCCACTTGCCCCTCCACACCCGGCACGTCACCCAGCATCGGCACTATCGCCGCGGCTACTCCATCGCGGAGATCCACACACACCAGGAACCCGTGAATATCGCCACCACGCTCGAAGCTGCCCATCAACACCGCGACCTGCGGTGCCGTGGAGCGCGTGAGCGCGACCGCGCGCACCGGTGCGACCAGCCGACCACACCAGCGCGGCGCCACGATCCCGGCGGTCTCGAGCCGATCCGCCGCCGACGCGGCGGCGCTGGACAACTCACCGGCGGTAAGTCCCGAAATACCGCGCAACAACCCGACCGACTCCGGAGTAGCGCGCGATTCGAGCGCCTGTACGGTCAACGCCCCGAACAATTCCCGGAGACCGCTGTCCTCCATGCCGCCGGGCACGAGCAGTCGCGCGATCAGAAACTCGATTTCGAAAAGGTCGACGCCGGCGGGGAAGCCCGATGCGATGGTGAGAGCTCGATCGACAGCCCACCGCGGATCGATTCCCATCTCACGATATCCCGGGCGGTCATCGGCTCGGCGCGCTGCCCGGCGCGCCGAGTGGCAGCTGCGATCACGTGCTTTCCGGCGGTTGTCGCGGCCGCGGCCGCTCTTCGATTTACCCATGGCACAAACGATCCGCGGCCGACCACCGAAAACCACCCGAGGATAAAACTTCGCACCCCCGGAACATTTCCGACGACTGCCACCGAATTACCGCCTCGGCCGTTGTGAACAGGGCCGGAGTTGGAGGTGATCGCGACGATGGCGGTCAGAGTCGGCACGGCGACAAGCGAACTTCGCGCCCATCGGCGGCGACAGCGCTACCTGCGGCCGCCGGTGCGGAAGGCGGCGGGGGTGGTGCCGATCTCGGTGCGGAAGGCACGGTAGAACTGGCGTTCGCCGGTGAATCCCGAGGCGGCCACGATGGCCGGTACCGAGAGGTCGGTGTGCGCGAGCAGGTCGCAGGCCCGCTCCACGCGCATGCGGCGCAAGACCGCCGCCGGGCCGTCGGGGAATTCATCGAAGATGCGGTACAGGGCGCGGCGGGAGATCATGCAGCGCTGGGCGATCCGGTCCACCGACAGTGTCGGGTCGGCGCGGTGATCGCGCATGAAGGTCAGCACCCGCTCCCGCAGCAGGGCATCGGCGGAGACCCGGCCCGGGCGGCGGCCGCCCGCCAGCAGCACCGCGGAACCCAGCAGATCCAAGGCGGGTTCGCCGATCAGCGCGGCCGCTCCCGGCGCGCGCTCCTGCAATCCGGCGAGCTCGCGGAAGAACCGGGAGACCACCGCCGCCGCGCCCGAGTTCGGCAGCGTGACCGCCAGCGGCACATCGTCGAGGGTCAGGCCGGTACGCTCGCGCAGGCTCGCCACGGGCACCTGTAGCACCGTCTTCTCCCAGGCGGCGTCGAACTCCCACAACAGTTTCCGGCTGCTGCCGAAGAAGACCATCTCGCCGGGGCGGATCTCGGCGGTCCGGTCACCCAGGTGCAGTCGGCCGCTCCCGCCGACACACACGCTCGCGAGCAGATACTCGTCATCCGCGGCCGCGATCAGGCCGTCGGTCAATCGCACCTGCTGCGGTGCGGATCCGATACCGGTCACGTCCAGGTCGCCGTAGCGCCCGTGACTGATCCGCCCGTGGAAGTCGGGTGCGGGCAGCGGCGCGACGGCCAACGGAAAGTACGTATCGATCATCCCGGCCTCCCACTGCTCGAAGGCCTCCGCCCGCCCCAGCTCCGGGCCGGACCGCAATTCCATCCGTCGGATCTCGGGAACGGGGATGTCGTCCGAAACCCTATCCGCCACAGCAATCTTCGCCGCTCGGCACGGTGCGCACCTCGCGGGTCTGCAGATTGCGGGCCGCTAATTCGGAATCGGCGGGATAGTCGACGGCGACGAGGCTCAGGCCGTGCGCGGGGGCGACGGTGATGGAGCTGGACCGTTCCCGCTCGTTGAGCAGACCGGCGATCCAGGCGGGTGTACGACGGCCCTCGCCGACCGCCAACACGCCTCCGACCAGGCTGCGGACCATGGACCAGCAGAACGCGTCGGCGCTGACGTAGGCGGTCAGCAGGTCGCCGTCCTGTGCCCAGTCGAAGCGCTGCAGTTCACGAATGGTGGTCGCGCCCTCGCGACGTTTGCAGAAGGCGGCGAAATCGTGCAGGCCCAACAGGTTTCGGGAGGCTTCACGCATAGCCTCCACATCGAGACCGGACCGCACCGCGACCACACCGCGGGCCTGCAACGGCTCCGCGCCGTAGGCGGCGGTGGTCAGCCGGTAGGCGTAGTGGCGGCGGATCGCCGAGAAGCGGGCGTCGAAGTCCGCGGGCGCGAGACTGACGTCCTTGACCCGGACGTCCTTGGGCAGAAAGCGCGCCAGCCGGTGCACCAGCTTGGGGCCGTCCACCTCGGTGTGCGTATCGAAGTGCGCGACTTGCCCTTCCGCGTGCACCCCGGCGTCGGTGCGCCCGGCCACCGTCAGCTGGATGGGCTCCCGCTGCACCTTGCTCAGCGCCTCCTCCAGCACGCCCTGCACGGTCCGCAGGCCGGGCTGCCGCGCCCAGCCGGTGAAATCGGTGCCGTCGTAGCTGATGTCCAGCCGTACCCTAATCGAAACCGGTTCGGGCGTCGGAACCTCTACGGTCACAGCGATCTCCTGGTTAACATGGAGAAAGCCCGCCGACCCGGAGGGGACGGCGGGCTCACTCATGGCTTCTCCACCTGCGGGACTCGCATCCCGGTCGAACTTGGAGCGGGGTTCAGGAAAGCCCCTGTACCCCGGTGGAAGAAGGGGTTTCAGGGGAAGCCCCTGAAACCCTCTCGTCCAGTCCGTAAGGACTTACTCCGCGTCCTTGGCCTCGGCGGCCGGGGCGTCAGCCACGGTCTCCTCGGGGGCGTCCTCGACCACGGCCTCGGCGGCCGGGGCCTCGGTGGCCTTCTGCGAAGCCGCGACGCGACGGGCACGATCGGCCTCGTTGGTCACGGTCTTCTCGCGGACCAGCTCGATGATCGCCATCGGAGCGTTGTCACCCTTGCGGGGGACGGTCTTGATGATGCGGGTGTAGCCGCCGTCACGACCCTCGAACGAGGGGCCGATCTCCGCGAACAGGGCGTGGACGATGTCCTTGCTACGGATCACCTTCATGACCTCGCGACGGTCGGCCAGGGTGCCGCCCTTCGCCTTGGTCACGAGCTTCTCGGCGTAGGGGCGCAGCGCCTTGGCCTTGGCCTCGGTGGTCGTGATGCGACCGTGCTCGAAGAGCGCCGTCGCCAGGTTGGCGAAGATCGCCTTCTGGTGCGACGCCGTCCCGCCGAAGCGGGCACCCTTCTTGGGCTTGGGCATTGTTGAATCTCCTGTGTTGAAGGCCGATTCGGGGCGCTACACCCCGAATGACCTAAAGCTGTTCGGTTTCGGCGTAGTCCTGCTCGCCGCTGTCGGTGTCGCTGAACGAGCCGCTGTCGCTCCAGGTGCCGCTGGCCGCGTCGTAGCCGACGACGGAGGACGGATCGAAGGAAGCCGGAGAATCCTTGAGGGACAGGCCGAGCGAGTGCAGCTTGACCTTGACCTCGTCGATGGACTTCTGACCGAAGTTGCGGATGTCCAGCAGGTCCGACTCGGTGCGGGCGACCAGCTCGCCGACGGTGTGCACGCCCTCACGCTTGAGGCAGTTGTACGACCGAACGGTGAGATCCAGGTCCTCGATCGGCAGACCGAACGAGGCGATGTGGTCCGCCTCGGCCGGGCTCGGGCCGATCTCGATGCCCTCGGCTTCGATGTTCAGCTCGCGCGCGAGACCGAACAGCTCGACCAGGGTCTTGCCCGCCGACGCCAGCGCATCCCGCGCGGAGATCGAGTTCTTGGTCTCGACATCCAGGATGAGCCGGTCGAAGTCGGTGCGCTGCTCGACACGGGTGGCCTCGACCTTGTACGTCACCTTGAGAACCGGCGAGTAGATCGAGTCAACCGGAATCCGGCCGATTTCCGCACCCGACGCCTTGTTCTGCACGGCCGGGACGTAGCCGCGACCGCGCTCGACCACGAGCTCGATCTCCAGCTTGCCCTTGTCGTTCAGGGTGGCGATGTGCATGTCCGGGTTGTGCACGGTCACGCCCGCCGGGGGGACGATGTCACCGGCGGTGACGGTGCCCGGGCCCTGCTTGCGCACGTACATGGTGACCGGCTCGTCCTCTTCGGACGACACCACGAGGCCCTTGAGGTTCAGGATGATGTCGGTGACATCTTCCTTCACGCCCGGAACCGTGGTGAACTCGTGCAGCACGCCGTCGATGCGAATGCTGGTGACAGCCGCACCAGGAATCGACGACAGCAGCGTGCGCCGCAGCGAGTTGCCGAGGGTGTAACCGAAGCCCGGCTCCAGCGGTTCGATGGTGAACCGCGACCGGTTCTCGGACACGACCTCTTCGGTCAGCGTCGGTCGCTGTGAAATCAGCATTTCTTCCTCCTTCGAGCACCCACCATTTGATGCTCACGAATTGGGAGCTTGTGTGGCCCCGGGGCTTGCGCCCCAACCCTTTTCATAAAAATGGGGGTCCGGGGGCAAAGCCCCCGGTCCCCCGTTTCAGGGGGTGTGGGGGCGAAGCCCCCCCGGTCCACACCAGCGGCGCGTTGCGCGCCTATTACTTCGAGTAGTACTCGACGATCAGCTGTTCCTGGAGCGGAACATCGATCTGCGCACGCTCGGGGAGCTGGTGCACCAGAATCCGCAGACGGCCCGGCACGACCTGCAGCCAGCCCGGGGCGGTGCGGTCGCCGATGGTCTCACGCGCGACCTGGAACGGCAGCATGCCGGCCGACTTCGGCTTGACGTCGATGATGTCGTACTGCGACACCTGGAACGACGGCACGTCGACCTTCACGCCGTTGACCACGAAGTGGCCGTGCGACACGAGCTGACGGGCGGCACGACGGGTACGGGCCAGACCGGCGCGGTACACGACGTTGTCCAGACGGGTCTCGAGCAGACGCAGCAGGTTGTCGCCGGTCTTGCCCTTCTGGCGGTTCGCCTCTTCGTAGTAGCGGCGGAACTGCTTCTCCATCACGCCGTAGGAGAAGCGAGCCTTCTGCTTCTCCTGCAGCTGGAGCAGGTACTCGGACTCCTTGATCCGCGCGCGGCCGTGCTGGCCGGGCGGGTAAGGACGACGCTCGAACGCCTGGTCGCCTCCAACGAGGTCGACACGCAGACGACGCGACTTGCGGGTGATAGGGCCGGTATAACGAGCCATTTTTCTACTCTTCCTTTCCCGCTAGACGCGACGCCGCTTGGGCGGACGGCAGCCGTTGTGCGGCTGCGGAGTGACATCGGAGATCGAGCCGACCTCGAGGCCCGCGGCCTGGAGCGAACGGATGGCGGTCTCGCGGCCCGAACCCGGACCCTTCACGAAAACGTCGACCTTCTTGACGCCGTTCTCCTGCGCCTTGCGGGCAGCGTTCTCGGCGGCGAGCTGCGCGGCGAACGGAGTCGACTTACGCGAGCCCTTGAAACCGACGTGGCCGGAGGACGCCCAGGAGATGACGTTGCCTTCGGGGTCGGTGATGGACACGATCGTGTTGTTGAACGTGCTCTTGATGTGCGCGTGGCCGTGCGGGATGTTCTTCTTATCCCGGCGACGCGACTTCTGAGTCTTCTTCGGGCCCGAGGCCCGGCTCTTCGGAGGCATGCGCTATCCCTACTTCTTCTTGCCGGCGACGGTCTTCTTCGGACCCTTGCGCGTACGAGCGTTGGTCTTCGTCCGCTGACCACGCACGGGCAGGCCACGACGGTGGCGGATGCCCTGGTAGCAGCCGATCTCGATCTTGCGACGAATGTCGGCCTGCACCTCGCGGCGCAGGTCACCCTCGACCTTCATGTCCGAGGCTTCGATGAAGTCGCGGAGCTTGGTCAGGTCGTCATCGCTGAGGTCCTTGGAACGCAGGTCCGGGCTGACGCCGGTCTGGTCCAGGATCTCCTTGGCGCGGGTCCGGCCGATGCCGAAGATGTAGGTCAGCGCGATCTCCATGCGCTTTTCGCGCGGGAGGTCGACGCCCATCAGACGTGCCATGTTTGGCGATTCCTTACTTTTGCGGAGGTCTGCTCCCTGTCCGTCCCCTCGTAAGTGGGGCCCCGGCCTCCGTACCGGGGGTAGGCCGCCGTCCGTCCCCTACGGGACTCGTCGACGGCGACTGGAGCTGGGAGTTCTTCTATTACTGCCAATCCGAACCGCGTTCGGTGCTTGGCGGTAATCAGCCCTGACGCTGCTTGTGGCGCAGGTTCTCGCAGATCACCATGACCCGACCGTGACGGCGGATCACCTTGCACTTCTCGCAGATCGGCTTGACGGACGGCTGAACCTTCACGTCAGATCCAATCTGGGTCGGTGTTCACTGGCCGTGAACACAGTTTTTCCCCGGCCGGATAGACCAGGGAAACCCGGAGCTCGCGCCCCGGAAATCTGTGGGGGTTTGGGGGCCTGGCCCCCAAAATCCTCTGTTCTTGGGGTTTGGGGCTGAAGCCCCAAGAGTCCCCAAGCGACTCACTTGTAGCGGTAGACGATGCGGCCGCGAGTCAAGTCGTAAGGCGACAACTCAACGACGACGCGATCTTCGGGGAGGATGCGGATGTAGTGCTGCCGCATCTTGCCGCTGATGTGGGCCAGAACCTTGTGCCCGTTTTCCAGCTCGATCCGGAACATCGCATTGGGCAACGGCTCGATAACCCGGCCCTCGACCTCGATGGCCCCTTCCTTCTTCGCCATATCCTCCGCGATCCCGGTTAGGCTGAACCTGGTTGGTTCAAGCTCATTACGGCTGGTCGGCCCAGAAGTTCGTGGTGCATGCTGGCCAACCCGGTGACATACTCACTGGGGCGGCACATAGACATGCCACAACCACTATGTAAGTCACCAGCCGCCTAGCTTACCCGTTTCCCCAGATCCGGCCAAATACGGGCGCTGTGACGTGCACCGAGAACCAGCACAGCGGGCACACCTCCGTGGGAGATCGCTAAACTACGGCCTGTCCAGCTAGATCGGTCGAGCACCCGGGGGTAGATGTGAGTCGCGAGAACGACGGCCTCCCCATGCTCCCGCCCTGGCTGGCCGAGGGTGAGGTCTCCGACACCGCGTACGAGCCTGCCCCGGTTCAGAATCTCCCGCAGGACGAGGTCATCCCGAAGGCCAAGGGCGGCCGCGGCCTGTTCGGCAAGCGCCCTTCGCGCAAGCAGACCGCCGCCGAGCAGGCGCCATTGGTTCTCACCGCGTGGAATCGGACAGATTTCCACGCTGAGAGCTCCCTGATCTAGTAGGACCCCTTCAGCTCGGCAGGGCCGCCGTGTGTTCGGATTT
>NZ_JBSGBY010000322.1:0-9655 GCF_053601505.1 Nocardia sp. NPDC004722 | reverse complement strand
CGAGGTCGACGCCGCCGCGGAGCCGTCGCTCACGGTGGAGGCGGTGGACAAACTGTTCGAGACGCTCGCCGCGGTCGGCGGCAGCGGGTCCACGGCTCGGCGACAGGAACTGCTGAGCGAGCTGTTCGCCGCCGCCACCGCGGACGAGCGTGATTTCCTGATCCGATTGCTGACCGGGGAAATGCGGCAGGGTGCGCTGACCGCGATCGTCGCCGAAGCCGTGACCGCGGCCTTCGAGGTCCCGATCGCCGCGGTCCGCCGCGCGCACATGCTGTCCGGGCGCTTACCGGTCACCGCGGTGGCCGCACGCGAGGGTGGCGTCGTGGCGCTCGCGGCCTTCCGGCTCGAGGTCGGCCGGCCGATCCAGCCGATGCTGGCCTCGCCGGGCGCGACCTTGGACGAGGCGCTGGCCGAGTTCGACGGGGCGGCCAGTGTCGAGGTCAAGATGGACGGGGCCCGCATCCAGGTGCACCGGGACGGTGAGCGGGTGTGGGTCTTCACCCGGACCCTGCGCGACATCACCGCCAGCGTGCCCGAATTGGTGGGTTTGGTGCGGGAATTGGACTGCACCAGCGTGGTCCTCGACGGAGAAACGCTGGCGCTCAACGACTCCGGCCGCCCGCGCCCCTTCCAAGAGACCATGAGCCGCTTCGGCGCGACCACGGCCCAGGAACTGCTGCTGCACCCGTACTTCTTCGACTGCCTGCACCTCGACGGCGCGGATCTGCTCGACGCCCCGCTGCGCGAGCGCCGCGCCGCCCTCACCAAGGTGGCTCCCGGCCTGAGCATCCCGGCCCTGCTCGCCCCCGACGCCGAGGCCGCCGCCGAATACTTCGACGGCGCGCTGGCCGCGGGCCACGAGGGCATCATGATCAAATCCCTGGACGCCCCCTACGCGGCGGGCCGCCGCGGCCGGGCCTGGCAGAAGATCAAACCCACCCACACCCTCGACCTCATCGTGCTGGGCGCGGAATGGGGCTACGGCCGCCGCACCGGCTACCTGTCCAACCTCCACCTCGGCGCCCGCGACCCCGAAGGCGGCGACCCGATCATGGTCGGCAAAACCTTCAAGGGCCTCACCGACGCCCTACTCCAATGGCAGACAGCCGAATTCCCCCGCCACGAACGCACCCGCGACACCGGCACCGTCTACCTCTACCCCGAACTGGTAGTCGAAATAGCCCTCGACGGCGTCCAAACCAGCCCCCGCTACCCCGGCGGCGTAGCCCTCCGCTTCGCCCGCGTAGTCCGCTACCGCCCCGACAAAGACCCCGCCGAAGCCGACACCATAGACACCATCCGAGCCCTCCTACCCGGCACAAAATAGCGCCTGAGAGTCCCGAGAGTTGGCCCCTCCCCTCACAGATGATTCACAGCTGGAACAAGGCACGCTCCGAGCTTCGGAGGCCAGGATTCAGGGGTCGACATCGACCGGACGGTTGTCAGGTGACGAGGAGCAGGTACTGCCACCGCATCTCCCACGCGGATTCCTGCGAAATCGTGCCGTTCGCTCGATTAGACGGTGGACTGCGCATGGTCCACCCTTGTGGCCGGTGGTGCCCTGCCCCCTCGCCGGGCACCGCCGGCCGCGGTCAATTCCGCGGCCGGATGGTCGCGTCTCGCTTCAGGCTTCGTGGAAGGTCAGGCGTCGTAGTCGTGGGTGCCGGTCAGGTTCGGTAGCCGTCGCCGTCCCGTCGCCAGTTCACCCGCCAGATCCTCGTAGGCGATGGCCAGTTCGGTGAGCCGCTGCGCGGCTTCGTGGACCGCGTCGTCGGGTGACATGGCCAGGGTCAGGTAGGCCAGCGCGGAGAACTGGGCGAGCCGGTCGACCACCGTGCCCACGGTTTCGGTGTGCAGGTGGGCGTCGCGCGCCGCCTTGGGGAGTTCGGCCGCCACCCAGCAGTCGATGTCGTGCACCAGCCGGGCGCGATCATGGTCGATCCGATCGGTGCCGCTCGCCGTCGTGAGCCGCCGCTCGTGCAGGTCCGCGAGTAATCCGGCGCAACGCAGCACCGGATGATCTTCGGGGGGCAGGCCGCGGCAGGCCTGCAGCAGCAGGTGTTTGGGCGGAAGCGAGTGCACGGCGACATCCTGCCCTTCGAATATCTCCGAATGGCAACGGCATTCGACCGCACGACATTCGGTGCCACAATGCGCCCCAGGGGTTGCATCAAGTGCCGTGACATGCCGTGATGGTGGGGTGATCCTCACCGTGACGATGAACCCCGCCTACGACATGACGTACCGGGTCGAGCATTTCGAGCGGGGTCGAGCGCAACGGGTGCGTTCGGTGGATCAGCGCCTGGGCGGGCGCGGCATCAATGTCACCCGGGTGCTCAATCAGCTCGGCAAGTACGCGCGCGCCACCGGGTTCTCCGATCATTCCTTCGCGGCCGCCGCCGAACTCGAGATGCCGGTGGACTTCGTGCACGCGCTGCCGTGGGTGCGGCGCACGGTGGTGATCAGCGAATCCGACGACGGCACCGCGACCGCGCTCTGGGAGCCCGGGCCGCGGGTCACCGAACCGCACGCCGTCGATCAGCTCCGAGTGCGGGTCAACGGTTTCCTCTCCGATATGAGCGGCCTGGTGATCGCCGGTTCGCTGCCCGGCGGAGTCAGCGCGGGTGTGCCCGCCGAACTGGCCCGCACCGCCCTGGCCGCCGGGGTGCCCACCATCTGCGATTTCGACGGTCAGGCGCTGGAATTGGCGGCCCGCGTGCCCGGCGTGGTGCTCACCCCCAATACCGATGAGCTGGAACGTCTCACCGGCCGCCCGGCGGGCACGATCCCCGAGATCCTGGCGGCCGTGGATCCCCTGATCACCGACGGGGTGGCAGCGGTGGTGGTGACTCGGGGCGGCGCGGGCATGGTCGCGGTCACCCCGACCCGCGCCTGGACCGCGGCCCTGCCGAAACCGCTGGCGGGCAACCCGACCGGCGCGGGTGACGCCGCCGTGGCGGCCCTCATCGCCGCCCTGGCCGCCGACGGTGTGCCGGACTGGCCCACCCTGCTGGCCGACGCGGTCGCGACTTCGGCTGCGGCCGTGGTAATTCCGGTCGCCGGGGAGATCGACCGGGTATTGCGCGAGCGTTTGCTGCCCACCGTGCAGGTGCGCGAACTCGAGATCGTGGGTGCGCGGTCGTAGATCCGCCGGTGTGGAGTCGCTGTGAACCGGCGTGGTGGCGGGGTTCGGGGGGTCGTACGGGGTTAGGTTGGGGGAGTGTCGGACCTAGATACTCAGCCGGGTCGGGGGGCGGGTGTGGACAGGTACCGGATGCCGCGGGTGGTGCGCGCGGCTCAGTTGCTCGCGCTCGGGATGGCCGGGCTGGGTGTCGTCTGCGTGGCCTCGCAGGTCTGGTTGCTCGGGACGCGGTCGGCGATCGCCACGGCGGTCCCGTTCATTCCGGCGTTCCTGCTCGGGTTGGTGGCGTTGACCTTCAACTCCGAGGGGCAGATGGTGCGGATCGGGGCGATCCTGGTGGCCGCCATGAACATGCTGTGGACGGTGCCGTCGATCACCGAGGGACGCCCGCCCGGACCGCTGGGCCCGCTGGTCTCGCTGGCGGTCATCGTATTGCTGTTCCGCCGCGAGGCACGGGACTGGTTCGAGCCCTCAACGTGGTGGTAACAAGTCCGTCATTTCATCTGCCCATTTGCAATCTGCGTGCAATTCCCGGCCCTTACCGTTGGCGCTATGAGTTCGGAGGAAGTCGCCGCGGGTACCGGCATTCATATCAGCGGGCTGAGCAAGACGTTCCGCTCCGGGCGGCGGGTGGTGCAGGCACTGGACGCGGTGGATCTGCATACCGCGCAAGGGGCTTTCCTGTCGTTGCTGGGGCCGTCGGGCTGCGGTAAGTCGACGATTCTGCGGATCCTGGCGGATCTGGATTCGCCGTCTGCGGGCACCGCGATGATCAATGGCGAGACCCCGGCGGAGTTGCGCCGCCGCCACGAGTTCGGGATCGCCTTCCAGGATTCGGCGCTGTTGCCCTGGCGCAGTGTGGAATCCAATATCAAGCTGCCCCTGCAGGTCGCGGGACTGCCCGCGGACAAGGAGCTGGTCGCGGATCTGATCGCGCTGGTCGGCCTGGACGGGTTCGAGAAGGCCAAGCCCGCGCAGCTGTCCGGCGGTATGCGGCAACGGGTTTCGATCGCCCGCGCCCTGGTGGTGAAGCCGACGGTGCTGCTGCTCGACGAACCGTTCGGCGCGCTCGACGATATG
Source organism: Nocardia sp. NPDC004722 (assembly GCF_053601505.1). Lineage (NCBI taxonomy): Bacteria > Bacillati > Actinomycetota > Actinomycetes > Mycobacteriales > Nocardiaceae > Nocardia > Nocardia sp. NPDC004722. The sequence continues at coordinate 5,433 of NZ_JBSGBY010000322.1, read as the reverse complement.
ACCCGGCAGCGGCTCAACCTCGAACTGCTGCGCATCTGGACCGAGAAGCCCGCCACCACCCTGATGGTCACGCACGGCATCGCCGAGGCGGTCTTCCTCTCCGACGTGGTGGCCGTGATGAGCCCGCGCCCGGGCCGGGTGGTGGAGGTCGTGAACATCGACCTGCCGCGCCCGCGCACCCCGGAGATGATGCGGTCCCCGGAGTTTCACAAGCTGCACGACTACTTGCAGGAACTGCTGTTCGGTCGCAGCGGGCAGGGCGGGGTGGCGTCGGAATGACTCTGAGCGAGCTACGAGACAGACTCCGGATCAGCAGACTGGGCGGGCTGGCGGGCATCCTGGTGCTGCTGGCCGCGTGGACGCTGCTGGCCGAGCTGCGGGTCGCGGGCGGCACCGTGCCGAGCCCGTGGAATGTGGTGCACACCATGTACTCCGACGGCTGGGCGCTCTACGGCCCGAACTTCCGGGTCACGGCGTGGGGCGCGCTGCAAGGCTTCGTGTGGGGCAATGCGCTGGCGATCGTGCTGGCGCTGCTGGTGATCCTGATTCCGCCGATCGAGATGCTGGTCACCCAGCTGGCCATCCTCAGCTATTGCACGCCGCTGCTGGCGCTGGGCCCGATCATCCTGGTCGTGTTCGGCGGCCGCACCCCGACGGTGTTCCTGGCCGCGATGTACTGCTTCTTCACCACCATGGTCGCGACCGTCGCCGGACTGCGGTCCGCGGATCGCACCAGCCTGGATCTGGTGCGCGCCTACGGTGGCGGGCGCTGGCAGCGGCTGTGGCGGGTGCAGGTGATCGCGGCGCTGCCGAATACGTTGGCGGCCTTGAAGATCGCCGCGCCGTCGGCGGTGCTGGGCGCGATCATCGGTGAATATCTGGGCGGCGTGGACAGCGGTATCGGCGTGGCCCTGACCGCGGCGCAGACCGCCTACAACGTGCCGCGCACCTGGGGCATGGCGCTGGCCGCGGCCGCGCTGGCGGGCCTGGGTTATGCGGTGGTCGCGCTGGTGGCGCGGGTGGCGGTGCCGTGGACGCGAGCGGAGGCGTGATGAAGACCCTGGATGTACTGCGTCCGATCGGCAGATTCCTGCTGCCGCTGCTGGTTTCGCTGATCCTGCTGGTGGCGCTGTGGTACGGCTTCCTGAAGCTGTACCCGCAGGTCGGGCTGGTCGGCAAGAGCCCCGGCGACGTGTGGAAGTACCTGGTGACCGGTCCGACCTCGGACACCGCGCGCCGGGTGATCTTCGATGAAATGCGAATCACGTTGAAGGACGCCCTGATCGGCTTCGGCTCCGGTCTCGGCGCGGCGCTGGTCGTGGCCGCGCTGTTCATCGGCGTCCCGGCGGTCGCGCAGGCGTTCATGCCGGTGGCCATGCTGCTGCGGTCGGTGCCGCTGGTGGCCATCACCCCGATCATCGTGCTGGTGTTCGGGCGCGGGCTGCTGGGGGTCACCGTGATGGCGGCCATCGTGGTGTTCTTCCCGGCCCTGGTGATGATCATGACCGGATTGCGGTCCGCACCCCGGCAGGCCACGGAACTCGTTGTGGCCTACGGCGGCTCGAATTGGACGGCCATGCGCATGGTGGCGATCCCGGCCGCGCTGCCGTCGGTGTTCGCCGCCGCGCGTGTCTCGGTGCCGGGCGCGCTGATCGGTGCGCTGCTCGGCGAATGGCTGGGCAGCGGAACCGGATTGGGCGCGGGACTGATCCGCGCGATACCCACCTTCCAATACAACCGGCTGTGGGCGTCGATCGCGCTGGTGACGGTGGTATCGGTGTTCGCGTACGCGGTGGTCGGCGTGGCCGAGAATCTGGTGCTGGCGCGTTTCGCGCCGCAGCAGGGCCGCGAATGACATCACGAGTTAACGTGCCGCACACAAATACCTGCGGAAAAGCAAAATATCTGAAATCGAAACGGCCTACATTCGCCGGATGAGTGGTTTGTTCCGGCCGGATCCGGTCTCGCAGTTGTCCCCGTCGTCGCTGGGGCGTCGATCCTTCCTCCGGTATGCCGGACTCGCCGGTGCGGCGGTCGGCGGCGCCGGGGTGCTGGCCGCCTGCGGCAGCAGCTCCTCGGGCGGCGGCAACGGCAGTTCGGCCGACGGCTCCAAGTACGGGACCGTCGCGGTGCAGCTGTCGTGGTTGAAGAACATCGAATTCGCGGGCGAGTACTTCGCCGACTCCAAGGGCTATTACAAGGACGCCGGATTCGGGTCGGTGAATCTGATCGCGGGCGGCGCGGCCAGCACCTCGGTGGAGGCGGGGCTGGGCACCGGCAAGATCTGGATCGGCATGTCCGCACCGCAGACCACCGCGCCCGCCGTGCTGGAGGGGCTGGCGGCCAAGATCGTCGGCACCACGTATCAGAAGAACCCGTTCTGCATCGTGAGCTCCGCGGCCAAGCCGATCAAGAGTCCGCAGGACATGAAGGGCCGCAAGATCGGTGTGCAGGACACCAATCAGCTCATCTTCAACGCCCTGTTGACCGCCAACGGCATGACGCCCAGCGATGTCACCATCGTGCCCGCGCAATTCGATCCGACGCCGCTGGCCAACGGAGAGGTGGACGGCTGGGTCAGCTACGCCACCAATGAGCCGATCACACTGGCCACCAAGGGATTCCAGAACACGAACTTCCTGTTCGCCGACTACGGGCTGCCCCTGGTGGCGGAGACGCTGACGGTGAGCCAGAAGACCATCGATTCCGAGCGCGACAAGCTCAAGGCGTTCCTGATGGCCGAGGTCAAGGGTTGGAAGGATGCCGTCGCGAGCTCCGAGGAGTCGGCGCGGCTGGCGGTCGAGGTGTACGGCAAGGATCAGCGGCTGGAGCTGAAGGAGCAGACCATGGAGGCCGCCGCCCAGAACGGGCTGGTCGTCTCCGCGGACTCGAAGGTCAACGGGCTGTTCACCATGACCGACGACCTGATCGCGCAGAACATCACCGCGCTCGGCAAGGCCAAGATCGATATCAAGGCCAGTCAGCTGTTCGACCTGTCGGTGCTCAAGGAGATGTACGCCGAGCACCCGGAACTGAAGTCCTAGAGGGGATTTCGTCGGCGGGCGGCTCGTGACAGGTACGCGATCAGCGCACCAGTTGCACGTGCCGCTTGCCGCTCCCCGGGGTGGACGACAGCGGCTCGGCCGAGGTCCCGTTGCGGACCGCCAGCAGTTCGGCGGCGATGGCGACGGCGGTCTCGGCCGGGGTGCGTGCGCCCACATCCAGACCGGCGGGGGAGTGTAGGCGGGCCAGGACGTCGTCGGAGAAGCCGCCCGCCTGCAGGGCCTCGGAACGATGCGCGTGTGAAGCCGGGGTACCCAGGGCGGCCAGGTAACCCAGCTCGGGTAGTCGTAAAGCGACGGTGAGCAAAGGGATTTCGAACTTCGGGTCGTGCGAGAGCACCACCATGGCGGTGCTGGCATCGATCTCGCCGTTGGACGCGAGGGTGTTGAGGTAGCGGTGCGGCCAGTCGACCACCACCTCGCAGCCCGGATACGCCGCCGCGTTGGCGAAGGTCGGGCGGGCGTCGACAATGGTGATCCGGTAGCCGAGCAGCTTGGCCTGGGTGGCCAGCGCGCTCGCGAACACATTGGCGCCCACCAGGATCAGATGCGGCGGCCGCGCGAACGAGGACACGAACACATCCGAATCCGGCAGCGACACCAGTTCGGTGCCGTGCTTGCGGTCGGTGATCAGATGCTGGCCGATCACGTCCGGGTCCGAATGCCACACCACCGTGAACACCGTGACCTGCTTCTGCGCCGCGATATCGGCTGCCACGTCCGGGAATTCGGGGAAATGCCGGCGCGAGAACGGCTCGGTGAAGACGTCCAGGGTGCCGACGCAGTCCATCTGCGCGTCCAGCCCGCTGCCCGGCCCGAAGCGTTGCAGACCGCGCCGACCGGTGCGCGCGGACTCCACCGCGGCCTCGTAGGCGGCGGCCTCCGCGCAGCCCGCAGAGATCGACCCGAAGGCCCGTCCGTCGGCATCCACCACCATGGCCGAACCCACCGGCACCGGCGTACCGCCCTGTGTCCGAACGAGAGTGGCCAGCCCACCCGTCCGTCCGCTGTGCCACACCCGAAGAAGGTCGTCGACGATTTCCCGCATCACATGCTCCCGATCACAGTGCGCTGCCCGCCGGATAATCCCGATCGATCCCCGTTGCGAGGTCATCGCACGTGACGCACACCATATCCGCTCGTTGCCGTAAATAAGTGCCCGCCCCCGAATTTCCCGCCGCACTGGCACACACCCCCGCCCAGTGCCCCCGCCCCAACACCACCGGATGCCCCGGCGCACCCCCGAAAACCGCCCGCGCCAACCCACTCTCAGCCGCCCGCGCGGCAGCGATGACCCGCCCCACCACATCCGCCCCGACATCCGGCGTATCCACCGGCATGATCGCCACGAACCCGGCCGGGCCGACCCGCCCCGCTCCCGCATTCCGCGCGCCGATCTTCCGCGCCTCGGAATTCCGCACCAAGGTATTCCGCGTCACTGTATTCCCCGAAGCAGCTATAGAATCGCCACGTCGCTCCGGGTTTTCCGTCATCCCCGTCAGGTTCGGGGTGGCTGCCGCGGCCAACCCGGCCCGCATCGAAGCACTCACACCGATGTCCCAGTCGGCCGCCCAAACCGGCTGCGCGCCTTCGGGAATCGCGATGCCCGAGGTTTGCGAAACCAGCCAGCCGCCCTCGGGGGTGCGATATGCGGGCCCGGTGGCGCCCAGCACCACGATGATTCGCGCGCATCCACCATCGCGCAGTGCCGCGACAGCCCCGCGCAGCCACCGACCGTCTTCGGCCAGCACTTTCGGCATGCCATACCGCCGACCGGCACCGGCCGCGAGCACGATTCCATCGCAGCGTTCGGGACTCACGCGAGCAGGGTAATCCCGAACGCCCCTGTTCGCTGATCAAGCGACCTACAGGTTGCTCGGGGCGGCCGGGTCATGCAGGTCGAGGACTCGCGCGTGTCACTCGCCGAGGGCGTCGAGTTCGCGGCGGACCTCGTGGAAGAGGACTGCGTCCATGGGTTCGTAGAGGGCCACGGCTTTGCTCAGGCATTCGCGGGCGTGTTCGGTGTCTCCGGTGAGGGCGGCGAGGCGGGCTAGGGCGCGCCAGGCGTCGGCTTGGCCGTGGGGGTCGTCGGTTTGTTCGGCGAGGGTGAGGGAGTCGGTGTAGCAGCGGTGGGCGGAGGCGAACTCGTCGCGGTTGAGGTGGATGTGGCCGAAGCCCCGGATGGTGTCGATGCGCATCCAGGTGTCGCGAAGTTCGGCCGCGATCGCGTAGGCCCGCTCGAGCCGGGCCCAGGCCAGGGTGTAGTCGCCCTGCCGCCGGTCGAGAATGGCGAGGCCCCACAGTGACCAGCCCTCGCCGTAGCGGTCGCCGATGCGCTGGGCCATCTCGAGTGATTCCTGGTAGAGCCGCC